>CAYRVJ010000022.1:0-14281 GCA_964427785.1 uncultured Alphaproteobacteria bacterium
CTTGTCGCCAATGCCGGCGTCACCCGCGACGGGCTTTTGATGCGGATGAAGGACGAAGATTGGCAGGCTGTGATCGACATCAACCTGACCTCGACCTTTAAACTGGTGCGCGCCGCGTTGCGCGGGATGATGAAAAACCGCTATGGCCGCATTATTTCGGTCGGCTCGGTCGTCGGCACCACGGGGAATCCCGGCCAGGCGAATTATTGCGCGTCCAAGGCGGGCTTGATCGGCTTTTCCAAATCCTTGGCCCAAGAAGTCGCCAGCCGCAATATCACGGTGAATGTGATCGCGCCCGGTTTCATCGAAACGCCGATGACCGATGTCTTGACGCCGGATCAAAAAGAAAAAATATCGGCGCGCATACCGATGGGAAAAATGGGGACATCCGGCGATATCGCGGCGGCGGCCTTGTTTCTCGCCAGCGACGGCGCGGGATATATCACCGGACAGACCATTCATGTGAATGGCGGAATGGCGATGGTATAAAATGGTTTAATTAACCTCTTGATTTTTCAGAAATTTAAAATATTGTCAAATCCACCAAATCCTACTAAGTATACCCGGCTATTCAACCAACGAGGAAAAACATATGAGCGATATCAATGAACGCGTCAAAAAGATCGTAATCGAACATCTGGGCGTGGAAGAAACCAAAGTCACTGAAAATGCCAGCTTTATCGACGATCTGGGCGCGGACAGCCTGGACACGGTCGAATTGGTCATGGCTTTCGAAGAAGAATTCGGCTGCGAAATTCCAGACGAAGCCGCGGAAAAAATTCTGACCGTAAAAGACGCCATCGCCTATATCCAACAGCATGGCTAATCTGCTGGCCAGTTGACTGTTGACAGTCTGCCGCCATGCAATTCCTGGGCTGTCATAATTTATCCGTCAACCGTTAACCATTACCTGAAAAAATGAGAAGAGTCGTCGTCACCGGACTTGGACTTGTCACCCCGCTTGGTTGCGGGGCAGGGCATGTATGGCCTCGGCTCTTGAATGCGGAATCCGGCATCCGCGCCATTCAGTCCTTTGACGTATCCGATTTGCCCGCCAAGGTGGCGGGACAAATTCCGACCGGCAACGGCGCGGACGGGTATTTCAACGCCGATGAATATGTTCCGGCCAAAGACCGCCGGCGCATGGGCGATTTCATCGTATTCGCCATGGCGGCCGCGCAGCAGGCGGTCGAGGATGCGGGCTGGAAACCGACGGTGGAACAAGAATTGGAACGCACCGGCGTCTTGGTCGGATCGGGCATCGGCGGGCTTGTCGAAATTGCCGAAGGCTCGAATATCATGGAAAAAGACGGCCCGCGCCGGATTTCCCCATTTTTCATTCCTTCGGCTTTGATCAATCTGGCTTCCGGGCAGATTTCGATCAAATACGGCTATAAGGGCCCGAATCATTCCGTCGTAACCGCTTGTTCTACAGGGGCGCATGCCATCGGCGATGCGGCCCGGCTGATCGCGCTGGATGACGCCGATGTCATGGTCGCGGGCGGAACCGAGGCGGTGGTATGCCGCCTTGCTATTGCGGGCTTTTCGCAGGCGCGGGCGCTGTCCACCAATTTCAACGATACCCCGGCCAGAGCTTCGCGCCCCTGGGACAAAGACCGCGACGGTTTCGTGATGAGCGAGGGCGCGGGCGTTGTGGTATTGGAAGAATACGAACACGCCAAAAAGCGCGGCGCGAAAATTTACGCCGAGGTCGTCGGCTATGGCTTGTCCGGCGACGCGTTTCATATCACCGCCCCGCCCGAAGACGGCAATGGCGGTTTTCGCGCTATGCAGGCGGCGTTAAAACGCGCGCAAATCAATCCCGACCAGGTGGATTACATCAACGCCCATGGCACCTCGACGCCGCTCGGCGACGAGGTGGAGGTGCGGGCGGTAAAAAGGCTGTTCGGCGATCACGCCAAAAAGGTCGCGATTTCTTCGACCAAATCGGCGGTCGGGCATTTGCTCGGCGCGGCCGGATCGGTCGAGGCGATTTTCAGTATTTTGGCGATCAACGACAATGTCTGCCCGCCCACTTTGAATTTGGAAAATCCGTCCGAAGGATGCGATTTAAACTTTGTTCCCAAAACCGCGCAGCAGCGCCGCGTCGATATCGCGCTTTCCAATTCCTTCGGATTCGGCGGCACCAACGCCAGCCTGGTTTTCCGGCGGGTGGGGTAAAGGGTCGGATTTATTTTGATTGCCCGGCGGCGTCAGTTTTTCCAGACTTTTTTGCATGCCGACTTGCTTTAACTCCAGCATTAATTGCCGGTTTGTCAGCTCCAGTTCAAAAAGCAATTTGGCAAAATTTATGTCGTCCGTAAGCAAACGGTTCATCATTACATTAGCCTCCCAAGCGCAATTTATTTTTTTTTATTTATGCAGGGAATGTATACTTTAAGGAAATTTATGTCAATAAAAAATATCTTTTAAAGACAATTATCTAATAAGATAAGAAAAGATAATCTAAATAGATATTTTTAAAAAATACCCCCAGCCAGTTTGGCTTGTAAAACCGACTGGGCAGGGGGTAACATCAGTTCCAGGGAAAGCTTAGTTTAAGATTGGGGCAGAGTTCCCATCTCCGCAATCATTCTCAAGCGAGTAATAAACGAGGTCTTCGCTCGACAAGAAATCTTTTTCAATGTCCAGATTTTGCGCAATGGCAGATTTTCTTTTATATTCGGCAAAAGCCTTAGAAATAAGCATTCTTGAGTTTTCTAAGAGTGTTTCAATGCGAGGGTGCGTGCAATCATCCATGCCGGTTCTGCTGGCAGCAAAGGCTCTTTCTAGAGCCTTGTAATTGCTTATCAATGAACTGGTTCTAAGCCTTAATAATTTTTGCTCATGCTGGATGATTTTCTGCAGCTTTTTTATTTGTGAGGTTAGCGTTTGGTCTTGCATGGTTTGCCTGTGTTATAGGTTTAATTAAATTTTAAACATAATATTATATGTATAATACATATAAATATTTATTATTGTCAACAAAAATAATAATAAAATATATAAAAATATGTTTATTACATAAAATAATGGTATAATGCATTAATGAACAATAAAAATATTATTACAATTCAACAAATTAAAGCGGCTCGTGCATTGCTTGATTGGAAACAATCTGATCTTGCAAAAGCTAGTGGCATTTCCCTAAATGCCATTAACAATATTGAACGCGGCATAGGTTCGCCAAGGCTGGAGACGATGCATATGATTGCCCGCAGCTTGGAGCAAGCGGGTATCGAATTTACCGATTGCCAAGGTGTAAAACTGCGCGGCGAAGTTTTTCAAATGAACAATTTCGATGGGCCAGGCTTTATTGAAAAGCTGACCGACGATATGTTAAGTGAATTAAAGCATGGCGATGAAGTATTGATGTGCGGCATCGATGAAAGGTTATTCATTCATCATGCTAAAAGCGAGGTCGAACGCTATACCAAAGCGGCAATAGATCTGGAATTAAAAGAAAGGATATTGATATGCGAAGGCGATACCTATTTCGCTTCGCAGCCCCATGCTTATCGTTGGGTGCCCCGCGCGCTGTTCGGTAAGGTTCCTTATCTGATTTATTCGGAAAAGGTTGCAATCGTTTTATGGAACAAGCCCTATAGGACGATCATTATGCAAAACAAGTCTTTGGTTGAAACGTTCAAAGTGCAGTTTGATTTTCTATGGCAAATGGCAAGTGATCCGAAACTGGATCGGCAATAGCGCCAGTAAAATCCGCCCGTGCGATGACGCGCTAAAAGATCAGGATAAATAAACTTGTCTCCACCTATTGACCCGCATCTGGCGTCTTTATTTCCGCCGTGCCCCTAGCTATTGGCGCAAGGCGGCGAAATTGCTTCACGTGAAGCAATTTGAAATTTTGTTAGCGGTTCTGAATTGCTTTTTTTCCCCGTTCTGCCAGAAATAATTTATGACCGAATCTGAACTTTCAAAAAAATCAGCGGGACGGAAAATAATCGCGATTGTCTTTTTCGCGGCGCTGTTCGTCTTTGCCGCTAATGCGCTGGGAGTAGGGTTTTGGCTGTATCACAGTTTCGATTCCCCAGGCCCGCTGGCGGCGGAAAAAACCGTGATCGTAGAAAAGGGCACAAGCCTGCGCGGCATCGCGCGGCAGCTGCGCCAAGAAGAAATCATCCATCATGATTTTCCTTTTATCGTTTTCGCCAGGCTGTTTGATTCCCATGCCGCGATGCAGGCGGGCGAATATCAATTTCTGCCGGGCGAAACCATGCAGGACGTGCTGCAAAAAATTGCCGAGGGCAAGGTGCTGCTGCGTAAAATCACCTTCGCCGAAGGTTTGACGTCCAAGGAAATCGCCGCCTTGATTTTTTCGGGCGAAGGGCTGGCGGGGGAAATTTCCAAAATTCCGGAAGAAGGCAGCTTGCTGCCCGAAACCTATAGCTATCCTTATGGCGAGGATCGCGCCGCGCTGATCGTGCGGATGCAGCAAGCCATGCGGCATAATCTCGAAAAGCTTTGGCAATCAAGGCAGCAGAATTTGCCTTATGAAAACATGAATCAAGCTTTGGTAATGGCATCGATCGTGGAAAAAGAAACCGGCATCGCCGCCGAACGCAAAAGAGTTGCAGCGGTTTTCGTCAACCGCCTGCGGCGCGGCATGCCGCTTCAGGCCGATCCCACGGTGGCCTATGCCAAGCTGCTTTGGGGCGGAGGCGACGCGCCTTTGACCTATGCCGATCTGGCGCGGGACCACCCCTATAACACCTATGTGAGAGGCGGGCTTCCGCCTGGGCCGATCTGCAATCCGGGCCTTGCCGCGATCGAAGCCGCGTTGAATCCCGAAACGACCGATGAATTATATTTTGTCGCCGACGGCAAGGGCGGGCATGTGTTTGCAAAGACCTTAGCCGAGCATAACCGCAATGTCGCGGCCTGGCGCAAATTGAATAGCCGCTAGGGCGTATTTCCGGCCGGCTTTTCCGGCAGATCCGAAAGCATTTTGTCGAACAAGCGCGGCGGCAACGCCATCAGCAACCATACAATACAATACATCAGAAATGGAAAAGCGATGCGCGGTTTGTTTTTTTCCAATCCGCGCTTGATGATCTGCGCCGCCTTGCCCGCGTCCATCATCATCGGCATATAGAATCCGTTGGCGTCGGTCATCGGCGTTTTGATATAGCCGGGGCAGACGACGTTGACTGCGATTTTTTCCTTCATGAAAAGCCCGCGCCAGGATTCGCCCAGCGATTTCACCGCCGCCTTGCTGGCGCAATAAGCGGGCGCGCCGGGGAATCCGCGAAACGCGGCCAATGAGCTGATGATCGCGATCTGGCCCTTGAATTTATTTTTTTCTTCGGGCGCTTTGCGCCGTTTGAAAATATCCAGCGCCGGATAGACGGTGTTCAAAACGCCGTCGACATTGGTCATGAAAATGGCGTGGGCTTGATCCTCTGGCTCGCCGCCGCCGCCGGTTCCGGCGGAAATTCCGGCATTGGCGATTACCAAATCCAAAGGCGTATGGTTTTGCGCATAGCCGATCCAGGACGACATGCTGATTTTATCCATCACATCGACCGTACTGGGATGCGCGTCCGCGCCCTTTGCCTTGCATTGGTCGGCCACGGCGTTCAGCCTGTCCTTGTCTCGCCCGCCAAGAAACAAGGTGACGCCGGGTTCGGCATAGGCGAGGGCGAGCGCCGCGCCTATGCCGCTGGATGCGCCGGTGATTAAAATTGATTTCGGCTTTATCATGGTTTACACCTTGAAGGGGAAAAAAGGAAAGCGCAATGACAATTCATAGCATGACAGGATTTGCCAGAATTACGGCAACAATTCAAGACGCAGAGTGGAAATGCGAAATAAAATCGGTCAATGGCCGCAATATGGATTTGCGCCTGCGCCTTCCCGAAGGCTTTGAAGCCATGGAAATCGGCCTGCGGACGCTTGCGGCGAAACATGTGCGCCGGGGCAATCTTGTGGCGCAGCTGGAAAAGTCCGATGATGCGGCAAGCGGGCTGGAGCTGAACGTCGATTTTTTAAAAAAGATTTTGGATCTGCGCGATACCTATCGCCATCAATTCGATCAAGCGCCGTTGAAATTGGATCAGGTTTTACAAATTCCCGGCATGCTGGCGCGGAACGCCGCGTCTATGGAATTGGATGAAAAAACACAATCGGCGATATCGGATTTATTCGCAAAAACCCTCGCCGCGCTAAACGAAAGCCGCGCGCGCGAAGGTGCGAATTTGGGTGAAGTCATAAAGCAGCAGATCGAAACCATAGAATCGCTGACAAAGGACGCAGAAAAAAGAATCGCGCCCCAGGCCGAATCCATGCGCGCCAGAATGGCGGAACAATTGGCCGCATTCAAATCCATCACCGGCCAAATGGACGAGCAGCGCCTGGCGCAGGAGCTGGCGTTCCAAGCGGCCAAGGCCGATGTGCGCGAAGAAATCGACCGGCTGAAAGCGCATGTGGCCGAAGCGCAATCGCTGATGCGGTCGAAAGAGCCGGTGGGGCGCAAATTGGATTTTCTGGCGCAGGAATTCAACCGCGAGGCGAACACGCTGTGTTCCAAATCCTCGGATATCGAATTAAGCCGCATCGGGCTGGAGTTGAAAACTATTATCGACCAATTCCGCGAGCAAGTTCAGAATATCGAATAGCCTGCGGATTTTTCTGCACGCGGAAAATTCTTAGCAAAGATTTTGGCGCAGGCACACTGTCCAGCGCGCGGTTTATTCCATCGCCGGCTTTGCGCGCGATGGCGGCTACGGGCCTAGGCGTATTCATGCTGATTTCCAATTGAATCTGCCGCGCTTGACAGGTAAAAATCGGCACGACATTTTTTTTGATCCAACGGAATGCGCCCGGCGTAAGATCGGACAGCCAGAAAAAGGAAATCAGCGCGCAATTTTTGGAAATCGAAACCATATCCTGAACCGCTTGTGGCGTTTGCGTGCGGTATGTCAGCGCGGCGGCCAGGCGGTGCGCTTCTGCCCTGCGGCACGCCGCGCCCATCCGCGTGTCGCGGCGCTGCAATTTCCGCCAGGCGATTTTTACTTTACGCCCTTGCCGCGCCACCAGATTGTAAGACGGCCTTCCCAGACCGATCAGCAAATAGCCGCACCCCCGTACCGCGCGGTAAAGCGCATAAGCGCCGATGATGTGAAGGAAGTCTTGCATAGTTATCTGTGGTTTGTGCGCTCACTCGAACCGGATTTTCCGCCTACAAGTCCGTTCGCCGTTCCTGTGTGAAGAGTGGTACGGTTATAGGTAGCGCCATTCACCGTTACGGTTCCGTCCTCGCGGAAATCATGGCCCTTTGCGGCTTCTGCAGCGCGCTTGTTGCGCTTTACCAGATGCAGGTTGATGCCTTCAAAAACGACAGTCCCATCGCCAGGGAGTGAAAGATTTTGTTGCTTTAGTTTTCTACTGATTTCCAAAACGATGTCTTTCTGCACCGCTTCTTGAATAAAAGTTCTTGGACAAACTTTTGAGATTATACCGTTCATTTTTGCGCGAGTTACAAAGATCATAAACTTCGGCACGCGCGAAATTTTGGCCCAGAATCCGGTCCATGATTTCCAATCATAACTTATTTTTAAGTTTCCGGAATCATTGTCGATTGAAAAGGACACTTGACCGTTAAACGCCTTATAGAACTGCCTTATGGCCGCGCTTTTTTCTTTACCTTCATCTAACGCTTGCCGAGATAGCTCCAGAATATTTTCTTTGTCTTGCATAGTTTTTTCCTGCCTTATTATAGGTTGTTCTAAATTTTATCTTCCGCGGCCTATACAGCGCAATATGCCGTTGACCATATTGACTATTACTTTTGGCATTTCTTTTACATGCTTCACCATCCCCGAGACAGTGCGCATGTTATAGGACTTATCCATTTCATTTAGTTTGTCGCGAGTTTCTGTGATTTTATCTGCATCCAGAGTTTTAGAATCTTCGCCGCTGACAAGCCGTTTTGTACCATCTGCGTCAGTTATGATAATGGATTGATCTGGATTGCTTCTAAGAGCATCTGCGATTTGCTCGATGGTTGGCTTAATAAGCTCCAGAGGTTTTTCATCTCTCCTATCCGGATTCTGCGATGGCGCCTTATCCTGGCTTGTTGGATCGGATTTCCTTTCTGCTTCTTGTTTTACGTTCGGCCTGCTGGGTTCTTGCGGGGCGGGGGTGTCCGGCTTGTTTCCATTGCCGCCGGGGGCAGGCGGCGGATCGAATTGCAGCGTTGTTAATGCCTTTGGATTTTCCGGAGCTGACTTTGGTTCAACTTGGGGTTCCAGCATAATTTTTGGCGGTGTCGGTTTCGGTATGGACGGCGTTGCATCTGCGCCCTGCTTCGGAGCGGGATGGGCCGGGTTCGCTGGATTTTGTTGCGGCGTTATCTTTGCGATAACATCGGGATTCTGGCTTGGCGTTATGCGCATGTCAGGGCGTACAGGCGATGGGGTGGGCGTGTTCCCCTGCGCTGCGGATGCGGTGCGTGGGGCGGAATAATTATTCTGCCACGCAACCTGTGTCGGAGCGGAATTGATTGTGACGGAAGGCCCTGTTCCGGTGCGCAATTGCGGCGTTTGTTGCTGCGCCTGCTGTTGCAAAGCGGGGCGCAGCGGAATGATTTTGGCTTCTGCCTGTTGCGGAGCTTGTTGTTGTGCTTGTCTTATGTCTTGAGAAACAGCGGGCGTCGGATTTTGTGCGCGTGCGGTTTCCTGGATTTGACGCAATTGCGTGTTGATTTGCTGCAGCAATACCGGCGGGATAGTAACGCGCAAGCTTTGCGAAAGTTGAATCGCTTGCGCCGAAATAACTTGCTGGACGGCAGGCGGCAGTTTTATGTCCAGGGAGGCGAGTTGCAGCCGGTTTTGGAAAGAAACCAGGTTCTGTACGCTTTGCCGCGTCAGGCTTGCGATCAATTGCGACAATTGCATTTTGCCTTGCGGCGTGTTGATGTTCGCGATCAGCGATTTCAATTGCGCTTGGGTCATGTTCAACGGCGCCGCGCCGCCATTCTGCCGCAAATGCTGCAAAATCGCCATCAGCGATTGCGCGGGATTTTTTTGCGGATTCAAAGTTTGCAGCAATTGCAATTGCTTTTGGATTTTCTGCGCTTCTGCAGACAAAGGTTCCGCGCCTTTGACGTTCGCCAGCGCGGCCAAAATATTCTGCAACGCAGGCGATGTTTGACCCGCAAGTTTCTGTCCCAATTGCAACATCATGTCGTTATTGCGCAAGGGCGATGGCACCGCGCCCAATTGCTGCAATTGTTCGCGCAGCAGGGTGACGGCCAAAAGCGCGGCGGGATCGCGCGCGATAGTCAGGTTTTTTAGCGCGTCGGGTTTCAGTTCCGGGTTTTTGGAAATTTCCATCAATTGCGCGATCAAATGCCGCATCGACGCGATTTGCTGCGGCGTAAAAGCGTTCGGCCGGGTTTGCATTTGGAAATAGGCCTGGATCTGCATCATCATCAAGGCCTGGATCGCGATTTGAATTTGCCGCCTGCTGCGCGCGTTTTTAACGCTTTCGGGCAGGCCGTCCATATATTCGTGATCGGCGTCGGTGATTTCGATCTGGTTTTTTAAAATCCAATCCAGCAGATTTTGCAATTCCTGATCCGCGTCGATCAGTTCAATCTCGCCGTCTTCGTCTTTTTCCTGTTGTTTTTGATTTTGGTTTTGCGCCTGCTGTTTGGATGCTTGGCTTGGTTCTGTTTTTTGCATCAAGCCGTCTTCGGCGGCTTTGTCCTTAAGGCCCAAAAAAAGATTGTCATTGCCGCCGGCGGTTGGGTCGCCGATCGGGATGTACTCGATGTTTGGTTGAAGCGTCGTTTGGGTCATGATTAAAACAAGGCCAAGATAATGAAATCACAGCAAAAAGACATGGGACAAATTGTCGCAAGGCGGCGACATATCCACTGTGGAAAATCATTTCGCGATTGATTTTTGGGGCCGCAAACGGCTAAAACACCGCATGGATATACAGCGCCGTGGATTGATGTTCGTTTTGTCTTCCCCTAGCGGGGCGGGGAAAACCACGATTTCACGCCGCTTGCTGCAGCGCGACCCGCATATCAAGCTTTCGGTTTCGGTGACAACCCGTCCCAAACGCCCCGGTGAAACCGAAGGCATCGACTATAATTTCACCGATCCGACCGAATTTCAGCTGCGCTTGAACCGGGGCGAGTTTTTGGAACATGCCAAGGTGTTCAATTATTACTACGCCACGCCGCGCCAGCCGGTCGAAGACGCCCTGGCCTCTGGCATGGACGTGTTGTTCGATATCGACTGGCAAGGCACGCAGCAATTGGCGGAAAAGGCCCGCGAGGATTTGGTCAGCGTGTTTATCCTTCCTCCTTCAACATCGGAATTGGAAAGGCGCTTAAAGGCCAGGGCCCAAGACAGCGCCGAGGTGGTCGCGTTCCGCATGAACAAAGCGGCGGATGAAATGAGCCATTGGAGCGAGTACGATTACATCATCGTCAACCACGATCTGGATCAAAGCGTTCTGGCGGTTGAAAAGATATTACATGCCGAAAGATTGCGGCGGCCCCGGCAATTTGGTTTGTCCAATTTTGTCAAAGGCTTGCGCAGCGGGCAATAATTTTTTTCATATATTCCAATTATATATGTGTTATATTTAAAAAAATAAATGAATTAATCTGCCCTCAGGGTGGCGGATAGGAAGGGGAAAATGGCCGCAAAATATACTTTAGCAGTCAAGCGCCAAGTTGCCGGCAACATGGTGTACGATCATTATTTTCATACGGCGGAAGAGGCTTTGGCATCCATGCAGCAAGGCGGCCCGGCCGTTTACCTGCTTAAGTTCACCCATCTGGGCAATATTCACGAACGCAATGGCATCCGGGAATTGACGCAAGATTTGGTCGGGCGCCGTACCGATGCATGGGATCAGGGGATTTTGGCTACAAGGGAGCGCAAGCTGCGGGTGTCCGATGCAATAAATAACCCGGAATCGCCTTGTCCTGCGTTGGAAACATTTCGCCTTGCCCTGTACCGGGGTTATTAAAATAAAATTTCTTTAGCGCGGCATTTTGTAAATAAATAGCGCAATTTTATTTCCAATATTATGCGATTATTGCATAGCTGGATTGCCGCCAATACCCATGGTGCGGCGCAATAAAAAGGCTACTCTCGCGGCATAATAACTTTTACCGCAGGAGAATAAAAAATGAATACGAATACGAGAGAATATTATTTGGCGTTATCGAACCATGCCACGGAAACGCCGCAAGCCGAATGGAACAAGGGCGATCATTACCACACTCATCCAAAAGACCATAATACCTTGCAGAGGCTGGTTTTGGACGGCTTGACGGGAAAGCATTTGCGGGTCGGCGTAATAGACCTTGGTAGCAGCAAATTGGTTTCGGTGGGCGAAGTTCCTGGGCAAGACATCGCCAATGCGATGCAGGCATCTGGAATCAGGGTAATTCCAGGCCGCGGATCGCGTTAATCCGGCAATTTTTGCGCGAGATTTATAATCGTTTCGACATCAAGCTCCTCCACCCGCGCGGTGGGGGAGATTTTTGTTTCCGCCAAAATTTTCTGCGGATCGGCGCATAGCTGCTTTAAGCTGCCGCGCAGCATCTTGCGCCGCTGCTGGAACAGCATAGCGGTTGTTTTTTCCACCGCCTTGAAATCCGCCCGTGCGGGGTCGGCGCGCGGCGTAATCCGCACCACCGTCGAGTCCACCTTGGGCGGCGGGGTAAAGGCGCTGGGGCTAAGATCGAACAGCCTTTCGACGCGGCACAGCCATTGCGTCATCACGCTTAGCCTACCGTAATCCTTGGTGCGCGGTTTGGCGTAAAGCCTTTCGGCGACTTCTTTTTGGAACATCAGGATCATTTCGGAAATAGAGCCCGGGGTCGCGTGAATTTCCTCGAGCCATTGCAGCAGCAGCAAGGCAGAAATGTTGTACGGCAAATTGGCGATAATCCGGCGCGGCGCCTTGCCCATATCTTTTATTTTGATATCCATCGCGTCGCCCGCGATGATTTCCAGCCTTTTACCGGAGGCGGATTGAATATCTTGCAGCGCTTCGATGCAGCGTTCGTCTTTTTCCACCGCGATCACATGCTCCGCGCCTTCGATCAAAAGTGCGCGGGTCAAGCCGCCGGGGCCGGGGCCGATTTCAATCACCGTGCCATCCAGCGCCGCCGCGCCGCGCGCAATTTTGCGCGTCAGATTCAAGTCCAAAAGAAAATGCTGGCCCAGCGATTTTTTATTGGCAAGGCCGTAGCGCGCGATCACTTCGCGCAAAGGGGGCAGGGATGAAACGGCATCAGCTTGCATGGGATGCCATCTTTCTTGCCAATTTGATCGCGGCGATCAAGCTGTCGGCGCGCGCCAGGCCCTTGCCCGCTATATCCAGCGCCGTGCCATGATCAGGCGAGGTACGGATAAAAGACAGCCCCAGCGTCACATTCACCGTGTTCCAAAAATCCAGCGTCTTGACCGGGATCAAGGCTTGGTCGTGATAACAGCACAGCGCAGCGTCGTAATTTTTACGCGCCGATTCGGTGAACATGGTGTCGGCGGCGTGCGGGCCGGAAATATCGATGCCTTGCTTTTGCAGCAAGTGAATTGCGGGGCGGAGTATTCTTTCTTCTTCTTCGCCAAAATGCCCGTCTTCGCCCGCATGCGGGTTCAGCCCGGAAAGCGCCAGGCTTGGATTTTTTATTCCGAAATATTTTTGCAAGGCTTGGTGCAATATTTCCACCTTTTGCGCGATATCGGTTTTGGCAAGAACCTGCGGCACTTGGGAAAGCGCCACATGCACGGTCAGCGGCACGACGCGCAAATAATTGTTGATCAGCATCATGACCGGATTCTTTGCGCCATCAAGATGCGCCAGGTATTCGGTATGCCCCGGAAAATCGAATCCGCTTTGCCGCATCGCGCTTTTATGAATGGGATTGGTGACAATCGCAGCGGCCAAGCCGCGTTTGACAAAATCTACGGCCATGGAAATGGAATCGGCGATGGCGGCGGCGTGTTTCGGATCGGGCGTTCCGTGGGTAAAGGGCGAAGGCAGCCGCAGCGGGAAAACCGGCAAAGCATCGGCGAAATGCGCCGCCGCTTGCGCGGGATCGCCGATTTCGCAAACCGGAATGGATTGCTTGCGGTAATAATCAGGATCGCCGATGGCAAAAAATGTTTGCGATGGGTCATGGCGCAATTTTTGCCAGGCGTGCGCGGTGATTTCGCCCGCGATGCCGGAAGCTTCGCCCATTGTAAGGGCGATGGAGGGATTAAAAGACATTCGCGCGGATATCGACGATCGCGGCGCTGCGCAGATCGCGCAAGAATTTACGCGCCGAGGCTTCGAGTTTTTTCTGCCGCAAATCCGCCGCGATGCGGTCGCGCTCGACCGCCGGTTTACTGTCCCCGTCCGGCGTGCGGATGTCGCGCAGCAACAAAACGGTATAGCCGTCGGCGGTACGCACCGGCTTTGTGATTTGATTCGGCTGCATCACTTCAAGCTTTTGGTCCAGCGCCGGGGGCAATTGCCCGCGCTTAACCCAGCCCAGATCGCCGCCTTGGGGCGCGGAGGCGCTTTTGGAAAACTGGCGCGCAAGCGACGCGAATTCCGCCCCGGCCATGACTTCGCTTACCAGCTTGACGGCGATATCGCGCACGTCTTCCTCTTCGGCCTGCGAGTAAACGGGCAGGAAGATTTCCGCCAAAAGATATTGCGACGCGCCGGCGTTGGCCTGAACCTTGGCGAGGGATTCGTTGATCTCTTCTTCGGTGACAACGGCTTGGGATAGGAATTTCTGCCGCACGATCTTGGCCCACAGCAAAGTGGATTTCAGCTGCTCGGTCAGCGAATCGAGGCTGGCGCCTTTTTGTTCGATGAAAGCGACAAACTGATCCGGCGGCATGTTGTTTTGCTGCGCCAGCCTGGCGATGCCCGACTGCACTTCGGCCTCGCTGACGGAAATATTAAGCCTTTTGGCTTCTTGCTGCTGCAATTTCTCGTCGATCAAGCCGCGCAGAACTTGCGGCGCGATTTTTTGCCGCCCTTCCGCCGTGTCTTCCATCTGCGTCGACAGCAAAAGCAAAGATGTGCGGTTTTCAAGATCGGCCGCGGATATCACATCGTCATTGACCAGCGCGGCGATGCCCATGGTCTGCGCCCGCGCAATCGGGGCGGCGGCAAGGCAGATCAAGGCGAGGGCGAGGAATAATTTTTTCATGAATCAAGCTCTTTCAAGGTTAGGGCAGCAACGTGCCTGTATACGCGTCGCCGCGCTTGGGTGTAAAGTAATCTTTCT
>CAYRVJ010000023.1:0-4312 GCA_964427785.1 uncultured Alphaproteobacteria bacterium
CGCCGATTTTAAGCAAAATAATTTCCTGCAATCTGTTCGAAGGCGATATCGCCGACGATCTTGCCGCCATCCAGAAACTGTATGAACGGGTGGAAATCGGCTCTTATCCCAATTTCCGCAACGCGGCCTATTCCTTGCGGCTGGTGTTGCGCGGAACGGATACGATATTGTTGGGGCAGGCGGCGGATGCGGTTAAAGCCATGATCGCCCGCCATGGCGGCGAAGCTATGGAAATTTAGGATTTTTTCTTGTCAAGTTCGGGACGGCGGGCTAGTTTGGCGCTTGCCTGAAAAGGCCCACGTGGCGGAATTGGTAGACGCCCGGGACTTAAAATCCCGTGCTGCGCAAGCGGCGTGCCGGTTCGAGTCCGGCCGTGGGCACCATTTTAATAAAATTTGGCTGCCCCTAAAATAAATTATATCCTTTAAGGATTGTTATTTTGTCTTTTCCTGGCTATTGTCTCCAGGGACGGAGAGGAAAATGACTGACATAACATTTCGCGGCCTGACACCAATAAGAATTTTAGAAATGGCGGACAAAGCGTCCGGGCCGGAAATTTGCAAGCATACCGCCGGGCGTTCTTTTGTTCAATCAAGCTTGCGCAATGGTGAGAGGTCTACTCTTGAAGATCGGTTGGTGGTGACAGAAACTTTGCCTGTCGGCGACAAACTGGACTGGAGCGAAATTCTGCGCCAAACCTATGCGCAAATCGCTGCCGACACATCCTCGCGGGAAATTTTCGGCAGAACAGGCTCGACTGCCTTGACCGCCGTAATTACCGCCAGAAAAATGCTGCATTTGGCGCATCTGGGCGATTGCACCGCCTTGTTGCTGTCGCAAGAGCCGGATTCCAAGAGCATTGAAATTACAAGGTTAACCAAAGAACACCATCCCGCCGATCCGGTTGAAAAAGCGCGTATCGAAGCCGAAGGTGGGCGTGTGGACCCTGTGCGTCTGCGCGTATGCCGCGAAGACGACCCGAGCAATACTTGCGCCAATAGCCGCTCTTTCGGCGATGTTTTTTACAGGGGTGTTAGCAAAATTCCTGAAATCATAAACGTCGATCTGGCCAAATCTGCGAAAAAGCCGGTTGCACTGGTTCTTGTTTCAGACGGCGTCATAAACGAACAGGCGGAAAAAGATTTGTCCTTTAATACGATCCAAGAACTGATCCAGTTTTGGTGGGCCCATTGCCCTAAAAAATCTTTGCCCGGCTTGTTGACCGCCATCGCGGCGATCATGCGCAATGACGATAATATGTCCGCGATTGCAGTGAATCTTTCGTCGCGCCGCACAGCCGATCACATTGTCGGGATTTATGACGGCCATGGCGGCATTAAGGCCGCCGATATCGCCATGATGGGCGTTCAAAGCATGGCCTATGAAGTAAACAGGGCAATGATAAAAAACCTAAGGCAAATGCGGGGAAGATAGCCCTATAGATTTAAACAGGGAAATTGACTATACTGCGGGCAGTCTTTTTTCCTATCTCACGGGTAATTCTTATGAAAATTTTCAAAATTCTTTCCTTTGCCGCGCTTTTCTGCGCAGCATTTCATGCGCCTGTCTTGGCTGAAACGCCGCCATCCAAAGAAATGATCGCGATTTACGGTCATGGCAATTCCAAATGTGCCGAATACAACGACTTTCATGCCAAGGGCGAAGAGGCGATTTTGCGCAATTACCAAATTTGGCTGAATGGGTTCGTGTCGGCCTATAACACACTGATATCACCTACGGGCAACGCGGCCAAGGGCAAACAGCCAGAAGATCTGATGCGCTGGATGGAAAATTACTGCCGCCAAAACCCCGAAAGCTATTTCCAAAGGGCCACCATCGAGCTGCTGCGCAGCATGGAAACAGGGGAGTTTTAACGCTACAAGCCTATGTTCAGCGATTTTTTTAACATCGAATTTTGGGAATTCGGCAGCTATGTCGTAACCGTCGTCGGCTTGCCCTTTGCCATCGGCGTTTTCATGTTCGAGCAAAGAAAAGAACGCCAGAACGAGGACGAGGAGCTGTATCAACGCCTGTCCGATGAATACGCCGAATTTTCAAAACTGCTTTTAGAAAACGCCGATCTGGGTCTTTTTTCGCGGGATACGTCCGGGATGACCCTGACGCCGGAACAAAAAGAACGCAAAAAGATCCTGTTCGATATCTTGATCTCGCTGTTCGAGCGCGCCTATATCTTGGTCTATGAACCCAGCATGAACGATCAAGCCAAGCGTCTTTGGGCGTCATGGGAAGACTACATCCATTTCTGGTGCCAAAGAAAAGACTTCCGCGAAGAGCTGCCGGATCTGTTGCAAGGCGAAGACCCCGATTTCGGCCAATACATCCGCGCGCTTGCGATGAATGGCCACACCCCATAAAACGCTTAGGCCATCTGGAAATAAAAAACCCCGCGAAATGCGGGGTTTTATTTCTCGTATATTACATCGACTACTGACGCATCATATACCGTTCATGCGCCGGGATGTTGGAATAAGGATGCTGCGGGCGGATCGGCGACCAATCCATCCTGTGTGGGTATAAAGGCATATAGGTCGGCGGCGGCAAATACGTGTCCGGCGCATAGCCGTAATGTTGTGGCACAGGCATAGGCGCTGGCATAGCGGCATAGGGCTGTTGTTGCATTTGCGGCAGCATCAAAGGCTGTTCGCCCGATGTGCTGGGCTGCCATTGTTGCGCCAAATATTCTGCCTGCTGAATCGCATTATACGGCATTTGGCCCGCTACCAAATATCTGTTTTCGGCTGCGCCTGGATAGCCACGCATGGTCAAAAGCGTAAACCATTTATAGGAATGAATGTAATCATGCATGGTGGCGTCCGGCCTGCGCACCGCCAGCATCGCGGCGTTGAACATGGCTTCCTCGATGCCGGCTTCGGCCGCAACCGCAGACCAGCGCAAGGCTTCCCACATGTTTATGGCGACGCCTTGGCCGCGCAAATACAAAAGGCTTAGCAAATGCTGCGCCATCGGCACATTCTGGTTGGCTGCCATCATTAAATATTTTGCCGCTTGCGCCGGATCGGATGCGATGGACGTATCGTCTCCCGGTGTGCCGGCGCCTTGATATAGCATAAAGCCCAAATTGAATTGCGCTTCTTTCATGCCTTGCATGGACGCCTTGTCATACCATTCCGCCGATTTTTGATAATTGCGGTTGTTTTTGCTGTGGGAATAGATCACGCCCAAATGATATTGCGCATCGGCATCGCCCTTGGTGGCAAAGGGGGCGAAATGACGGCGCGCCAAATCGAATTGACCTTTGTCGAACGCTTTTTTGCCCGCTGCCATGGATGGCTTGAATTTCGGTTTTGGTTTCGGCTTTGGCGCCTCGGCGACGGGCGGCATGTCCATCGGCTCAACCGGCGCTGGGGGCGGCTGCATTTCCGGGGGGGCTTCGCCGGCTTGCATCGCGCCGAAAGGCGTCGAGGCACTGCCTCCGCCTTGCACTAAATTTCCAGGCGCAGGGGCAACCGTGGGCGGCGGAACCGACAAAGGAGAATTCGGTATCGCAAGCGGCACGGTGTTGGCAGGCGCGGGGGCCGGTGCCGGATTATTGGCTGCGAAAGGATCGAAATCCGATCCGGACGAAGGCGCTGTGGCCTGTGGCGAGCCGCTTAGCGGATCAAAGGGATCGTTGGCTGCGGGGGTCGATGGCGGCGGCGAATCGGGCGTGTTTTGCGCGCCCGGCGTCGGCGGCATGGTCAGCGGCGCGGTATCGACCGAAACCGGAGTCTGCGGAGTGGGCGGTGCGGCAAAAACCTCGGCGGCATAAAAAGCCGTAATGCCGGAAAGGATGCTGCCGAATATAACGGCCCTTGTGGTTGCGCGCATAAAAACACTCCTATTTGTTACAATAAATCCGTATTAAGGACTAACATTACTAAAGCTTTACTAAAGCTGCAAATATCTATAGCGCGCCTGTGCATAAAAGCCTGGTAATAATGGATTTTCCAACACAGATTCCGGCAAATCCTTTGAATTTTCACCCTATGGCGCGAATTGCTCCTGCAAAATACGCTCTTCCAAGTGGTTTTCCGGGTCGAACAACAAAGTCTTCGATACCGATGTATCCCTTGTGATGTCGACCGTTTTTATGTCCCGCACCTCTTTAAAATCGGCCACCGCGCTGACCGGGCGGTTTTGCGGGTCGATCACATCGAAAGTGACCTTTACGTTCTGCGGCAGCAGCGCGCCGCGCCAGCGCCTTGGGCGGAACGCGCTGATCGGCGTCAACGCCAGAACCCCGGCATTCAAGGGAATGATCGGGCCATGGGCGGACAGATTGTATGCGGTG
>CAYRVJ010000023.1:4412-13998 GCA_964427785.1 uncultured Alphaproteobacteria bacterium
AACCCCGGCATTCAAGGGAATGATCGGGCCATGGGCGGACAGATTGTATGCGGTGCTTCCGGCGGGGGTGCATAACAGCGCGCCGTCGCATATCAGCTGTTCCAGGCGGGGGACGTTGTCGATCAAAATCTTCAATTTCGCCGCTTGCCGGGTTTGGCGGAACAAAGACACCTCGTTAAAGGCAAGACCGAAATCGCTGCGGCCATCTATGTCCAGCGTGGCCATGCGCAGAGGATGCAGGCTCACGGACGAGGCGCGTTTGATTCGTTCTGCAAGGTTTTCCGGGTTGTAGGCATTTAGCAAGAACCCGATGCTGCCGCGATTCATGCCGTAAACCGGCGTCGGCAGGGATAAGTATTTGTGTACGGTCTCCAACAAAAACCCGTCGCCGCCCAGCGCCACGATGATGTCGGCCTTTTCCGGCGTGTTGTTGTCGTGATTTTGCAGCAAAGCCTTTAAGGCTTGCTGGGCAAGAGGGCTGTCGGCGGCTTGAAAGGAAAGTTTCATGGCGAATATATGTTATGTATAGACTAAATCAGGCGCAGGCGGAGCAGGTTCCAACCAATTCCAATATGCTTTGTTCGACCTTGAAGCCATATTGCCGCGCGACTTTACCGATCTGGCCGTCGAAGGCGTGCATTTCTATTTCCGTTGCCGTGCCGCATGCGCTGCATACCAAGAACTGTGCGGCGCAGCCATGGCCGTGGCAACAAGCGACATAGGCGTTCAGCTTTTCAATCCGGTGCACAAGATTATTTTTCTGCAGATATTCCAAAGCGCGATAGATCGTCGGCGGCGCGGCGTTGGGATGCTTTTTCTTAAATTTTTCTAGAATAATGTATGCGCCAAGCGGTTTTTGCGACGATTTTACGATTTCCATCACTTCGTCGCGGGGGGACGAAGCGGCTGTGGCGGCAGTTTTCTTTTTTTTCAAAGACGTGGAGCGTGCGGCGCGGGGCATACAGGCAATATATGGCTTTTGAAATTGTGCGCCAAGCAAAAAGCATTCGGCACAAATCGTATCCTTAAAAGATAAATGGCGAAAAAAGTTGCTGCGGCCCCATTTTTTTTGCTCTGCTTTAACCAACATTTAGGGGCTGTTCGATATTCTGCATATTCGGGTAGGGATTTTTAAACGCCGTGAGAGCGTTTGAAAATCATGGTACCGCCAAAACAAGTAGTTTAGGAGACGGCCCATGAGAATAGCACAATTGGTGGCTCAATATCATGCGATTTGCAGATCGTTGTCTTATTCAACGATCGAAAACGATCCTTTGGGGTACGAGGCGGATTCAATGTTGCGTAAAATCGCAAAATTGCCGCCCGAGGACCATGACGACGTAGCGGCACTTGCAAGCTTGGCAAGGCATATTATTCAAATCGAACAAGATCCTGAAGGCGCCGTGCCATTGCTTCACAATATCATGCATTGGGCGTCTAAAGAAGAGGATCCAGCTTACACCAATGTCGTGACCTTCGATCACGTAAGGCAATAAAATTCAGTTTTAGTGAGCGGGTAGGGTGAGGAAAACGGGGCCATAAAAAGCCCCGTTTTTTTATGTTGGATATTCCTATTGTCATCCTGAACGCAGCGCAAGCGGAGTGAAGGATCTCCAAGACATAAAGCTTTACATCCGGCGATTCCTCACATTCGTTCGGAGTGACACTGCTCTTTTTTGACGCATCAATTTCAATGGCCAAAATGCGCTATTGCCGCAACGAGGTTTGGAAGCTATAAAATACGGATCGTAAATCAAATCAGGTCCGTTATGCCTTATCCTCTTTCCACGCACGGTTTCGCCTTTGTCGAATTTGCATCCCCCCGGCCAAGCGCCGTCAAGGAGCAATTCTTGCGCATGGGCTTTGCCGAAATTGGGGCGCATAAAACCCAACCCGTGACGTTGTACCGCCAGGGCGAGATCTATTTCGTGCTTAATGAAAAGCCGCAGGGGTTCGCCGCCGATTTTGCGGCAATGCACGGCCCAGCCGCCTGCGCCGCAGGATTTTTCGTCGACGGGGATTTGGAAAATGCGGGTGCGCCAAGCGATCCCGGATTCCTTAACGCGGCTTGCAGGGAAATTCCTGGCATCGGCGGCAGCCGGATTTATTTGATCGACGCCAAACACAGGCGTCAGTTGTTCGATGGATTCAACTGGAATAATGGTGCGCAAGGCCCTGGCGTCGGGCTAAAAGCCATCGACCATCTATCTTACAACGTCCAGCAAGGCAGTTTGCTGAACTGGTCGCAATTTTATCAAGACCATTTCGGCTTCAAGGAAATTCGCTATTTCCATATCAAGGGTAAACAGACTGCCTTGCGCAGCAGGGCGCTGGTCAGCGCTTGCGGCAAAATGCGCATTACCATCAATGAGTCCGATGACGATCAATCGCAAATCGCCGAATTCATCAAGGCCTATAAGGGCGAAGGAATTCAACATATTGCATTGAATCCCAATGATATATATCAATCTGTTGAACAATTAAATGAGCGTGGTATTTCCTTTATCGAAGTGCCGAAAACCTATTATGACGCGCTTTCCGAAAGGCTGCCGCAACACCGCGAAGATGTCGAGCGGATGCGGCAAAATTATATCCTGCTGGACGGCGTTTCGGATAAAAACGAAATGCTGTTGCAAATCGTAACGCCGCCGGTTCTGGGCCCGTTGTTCTTTGAAATCATCCAACGCAAAGGCTGTGACGGTTTCGGCGAAGGCAATTTCACCGCTCTGTTCGAAGCGTTAGAACGCGATCAAGTGGCGCGAGGCATTCTGGACGCCGCATAACATTTTATACAAGGGAGATTTTATATCATGAAACCCATCACAGTTTTTGCCATATTCTGTGCCGCCTTGCTGTGGCTAGGCTTTCCCGCTTCGGCGATTGAAAACGCAGCGCCGCCGATTTTGATCGGCGACATTAACAGCTATGCCAGCAGGGCGCAGTTCACCGAGCCTTATAAAAAAGGCTGGCAACTCGCGGTATCGGAAATCAACGCCAAGGGCGGCGTTTTGGGAAGGCCGCTGCAAGTCATTTCCCGCGATGATGCGGGCAAACCGGCCGACGCCACAAAACTGGCCGAAGAATTGATCAACAAGGACAAGGTCAGCGTTTTGTCCGGCACGATGCTGTCGAATGTCGCGGTTGCGGTCGCCGATTTTGCCGGGCAAAATAAAATGCCGTTTCTTGCAGGCATCGCGATGAGCGACAGTTTGACCATGGGCAAGGGCAACCCTTATACATTCCGCCTGCGCGCCAACAGCTATATGCAAGGTAAAATGCTGGCCGAAGCGGCCGCCAAATTGCCCGCGAAACGCTGGGCGACCATCGCGCCGAATTACGAACATGGTCAAGCTGCGGTCGCGCATTTCAAACGATTCTTGACGGAACTTCGCCCGGATGTCGAATTCGTGGCCGAACAATGGCCCGCGCTGAATAAAATCGACGCAGGAGCCGAAGTGCAGGCATTACTCAAAGCTAAGCCCGAAGGTATTTACAATGTCACTTTCGGCAGCGATCTTGCGGTGTTCTTGCGTGAAGGGCGTAATCGCGGCCTGTTCGAGGGCCGTGAAGTGGTGTCGCTTCTGATGGGAGAGCCGGAATATCTCGACCCGCTCGGCAAGGAAGCGCCCGAAGGCTGGATCGTATCCGGCTATCCCTGGTACAGTTTGGGCGGCGTGCATGCCGATTTCGTTGGGCGCTATCAAGCAAAATTCCAGGAAACGCCAAAAGGCGGCTCGCTTTGGGGCTATTTGAATATCTACGCTATCAAAGCCGCTGTCGAACAGGCGAAGTCCACGGACAGCCAGGCAATCGCGCAGGCGCTGCGCGGATTGAATTTCAACTCGCCTTTGGGTCAATTCGCCTTTCGCGCTATCGACAACCAGGGCACGATGGGCTATTGGATCGGCAAAACTGCTTTGCGCAACGGCAAGGGAAGAATTGACGAAACCATGGACAAAGAAGCCATGGCCAAGGCCAAGGGCGGCTTGTGGGGCGTCATGACGGAATGGCATTATGCCGATGGCGCGGATTATCTGCCGCCGCAAGAGGAAGTCGAAAAACAGCGCCCGGCTTTCTAAATGAAAGCATTCCTGTTTTTGCTGATCGGCTTTGCCCTGCCGCTGCATGCGGCAGAGCCGCCGCCCATCCTGATCGGCGAAATCAACAGCTATACCAAAATCGCGGTTTACACCGAGCCTTATAAAAAGGGCTGGATGATGGCGCTTGATGAAATCAACGCCAAGGGACTTTTGGGCGGGCGCAAAATCAAGGTTATTTCCCGCGACGATGCGGGCAAGCCGCAAGAGGCTGTGAAGATCGCCGACGATTTGGTAAAGCGCGAAAAAGTATCGCTGCTGATGGGCGGCACGCTGGCCAATGTGGCGATGGCGCTTTCGGATTATGCCAAGCGCAATAAAACCTTGTTGTTAGTGCCGCAATCCATGACCGATGCGCTGACCATGAGCCACCGCCACCCTTATGTTTTTCGCCTGCGCGCCAATACCTATATGCATGCACGCATTTTAGCGGAACGGGCGGCGAAGATCGGCGCAAAACGCTGGGCGACGATCGCGCCCAATTACGAATACGGCCAATCGGCGGTGCGCAATTTCAAATATTTTCTAAAAGAACTTCAGCCCGATGTGGAATTCGTTGCCGAACAATGGCCCCAGCTGGGCAAGCTTGACGCGGGAGCGACGGTGCAGGCAATAGCGCATGCGAAGCCCGATGCGGTTTTCAACGCCTTGTTCTTTTCCGATCTTGCGGAATATGCCAGGGAGTCTAAAAATCGCGGCTTTGATCCTTCTATTCCGGTATTCAATCCTTTGGGCGGCGACCCCGAATCGCTTGCGATATTAGGCAATGAAGCGCCCTTGGGCTGGGTTGTGACCGGATATCCAGCGCAGGACATAAAAACGCCCGCGCATCAAAAGTATAGCGATGCATTTAAAAAGGCATATAGCCAAGAGCCGACCATGTCGGCGCTGATCGGTTATAGCAGCTTGCATTTTCTTGCTCTTGCCATCGAAAAAGCAGAATCGACAGAAACCGATGCGGTGATCGCCGCGCTTGAAACCATAAGCTATGATTCCCCCATTGGCCGCATTTCTTTCAGGCCCCAAGACCATCAATCGGATATGGGCGCATGGATCGGCGTTCTGGGGATCAAAGACGGCAAACCCGCGATGACGGATTACGCCTATAAAAAGGGCGCGGATTATTTGCCCGATAGCGCTGCCTTAAAACAATCCGGCAATTGACGGAATATGAGTTTTTATTTCATCCAATTTCTTTCTGGCTGTGCGGGCGCGATGACCTTGTTCCTTGCGGCTTCCGGCTTGACGCTGGTTTTCGGCGTGACGCGCATCATCAATTTCGCGCACGGGTCGTTCTATATGCTCGGCGCGTATTTGGCCTATAGCCTAAGCCAGAAATGGGGCGGCGATAGTTTTGCAGGCTATATGGCGGCAATGCTGTGTTCCGCCGTTGTCGTGGCCTTGTTTGCGGTTGTCGTTGAAAAAACGGTTTTGACGCGGATATACCGCGCGCCGGAGCTGTTCCAACTGCTTGCGACTTTTGCCCTGGCGCTGATCGTGCAAGACGCGGTTCTAAAAATCTGGGGAGCAGAGGACAAGCTGGGGCTGGTGATGCCGCATTTCAACGGAGCGTTTGAAATCGCAGGCGGCTATGTGCCGCTTTACGACCTTTTCCTGATTCTTGCTGGCGGCGTTGTCTGCCTAGCGTTATGGTTGCTTTTATATAAGACGCGCTTCGGGCTTTTGCTGCGCGCGGCGACAGCGGATCGCGGCATGGCGGCGGCGCTGGGTATCCCTGAAAAATTTCTGTTTACAGCGACTTTTGCGCTGGGCGCGTTTTTGGCGGCTTTCGCGGGTGCGTTGCAACTGCCCAAAGAGCCGGCCAATTTGAACATGGATATGGGCATCATCGTCGAGGCTTTCGCCGTGGTCGTTATCGGCGGGATGGGCAGCCTGCCAGGCGCTTTTATCGCCGCGTTCCTGATCGCGCAGATGCAGGCGTTTAGCATCCTGATCTGGCCGCAAGGCACGCTGGTGCTTTTGTTCCTGATTATGGCGGCTGTTTTGGTCGTGCGCCCGCAGGGGCTTTTCGCAAGGCCCTTGCCGCCGCATCCCGTCAATCTTTCCGACGCGCCGTTGCGGCGGCTGACGCAAAATCGAATCAAGCTGGCCTTAATGGTTTTGGCCGCTGCGGCGTTATATCCGCTTTTGGCGGGGGAATATGGCTTGGTGCTGGGTACGGAAATTATGCTATTCATTCTGTTCGCGGCAAGTTTGCATTTCATGCAATTGCTAGGCGGAATCATATCTTTCGGCCATGCCGCCTATTTCGGCATTTCCGCCTATGCCGCCGCCATGCTGGCGCAACATTGGCAATGGGATATGATCCCAAGCATCCTGGCCGCACCGTTTTTTGCGGCGTTCGCGGCGCTGGCGTTCGGCTGGTTTTGCATGCGGCTTTCGGGGATCTATATGGCGATGTTGACGCTGGCCTGCGCGCAGGTGGTGTGGTCATTCGCCTTTCAGGCCGTCGATATCACGGGAGGGGAGAATGGCATGATTGGCCTTTGGCCCGAAGGCGTTTTTGCCGAAAAATCCAATTACTATTATCTTTGCCTTGGCGTGGTTGCAGTCGGTGTCGTTACCTTATATAAGCTTGCTTTTTCACGCTTCGGCTTTGCGTTGCGCGGACAAAAAGATTCCGAACCGCGTGCGATATCCCTGGGTTTCAATCCACATCATCTGCGCCTTGCCGCCTTTGTCGCGGGCGGTTTTTTCGCGGGCCTTTCCGGCGCGCTGTATCTTTACGCCAAGGGCAATGTGTTTCCCGATTATGTCGGCATCCATAAATCCTTGGACGTTTTGCTGATGCTGATATTGGGCGGGGTAAACAGTCTCTGGGCGCCGATCCTGGGCGTTCCGGCTTATGTCCTGCTGTATGACCATTTGACGCGGCATTTCGAAATGTGGCGGCTTGCGCTTGGGGTCATGATTCTTGCGATCGTTTTGTTTCTGCCCAATGGGCTTTCTTCGCTTCGGCTTCGGAGGCGGCGATGACGCTGGAAATAAAAAATCTTTGCAAATCTTTCGGCGGGGTTCATGCCGTGGACAATGTGTCCTTCGGCGTGCGGATGGGCGAAGTGGTCGCGCTGATCGGCCCGAACGGCGCCGGGAAATCCACTTGCTTTCAAATGCTACAGGGTTTATTGCGCCCGGATTCCGGCGAAATTGCTTGGCAAGACAAAAGCCATACCTTAATGCCCGCGCTTAAGCTGTTTGGTATGGGCATAGGCCGCAGCTTTCAGATCACGCAAATATTCCCCTCGATGACGGTTTTGGAAAACGTCGTCCTGGCTACACGGGGCGACACGCAAAAGGCGCTGAACATTCTGCAAAAGACCGGGCTTGCGGCGATGGCGGACAGCCACAGCGCAAAGCTTTCTTATGGCGATCGCAAGCGGCTTGATCTGGCGCTTGCATTGTCGAACGTGCCGCAATTGCTTTTGATGGACGAGCCGACGGCGGGGATGGCGGTGGACGAGCGTCAAGATTTGATGCGCCTTGTGCGCGATCTTGCAAAAACGTCCCGCGTCGCGGTTTTGTTCACCGAACATGATATGGATATCGTTTTTGAAATCGCAGACCGCATCGTGGTTATGGCGCAGGGAAAAATTGTGGCCAGCGGCGGCGCGGATGAAATCCAAAAAAATCCTTTGGTGAAGGAGCTATATTTGGGGAACGGCGATGTCTGATCCAATTCTGCAAATCAAGGACGTCAGCGCGTTCTATGGCCCGGCGCAAGCCTTGTTCGGCGTCTCATTGAATGTCGATGAGGGGGAAGCGTTGGGACTTTCCGGCGGCAACGGCGCTGGAAAATCCACCTTGCTGCGCGCGATCATGAAAATGGATGTGGATGTCCGGGGGGAAATTTACTTTAACGGCCAATCCTTGCAAAATCTTGCCACCGGTAAAATCGCGCAAGGCGGTATAGGTTATGTCCCGGAAGATAGAAGAATATTCGCCGATCTTACGGTCCAAGAAAACCTGCGCGCAGGCCAGCGCGGCAACGGCCCATGGCGGCTTGATACGGTTTATGCGCTGTTCCCGAAACTTGGCCAAATGCCGCGCAGATTGGGCAAGCATTTAAGCGGCGGGGAACAGCAAATGCTCTCTATCGGGCGTGGCTTGATGGGAAATCCAAAAATTTTGCTGCTGGACGAGCCATGCGAAGGGCTTGCCCCGATCGTGATTGCCGAACTATTGGCGGCGATTGAAAAGATGCGCAGCCAAGGCATGACCTTGATTGTGGCGGAACAAAGCCCGGCCTTTTTGAAAAAAGTTTGCGGCAGGATCGTGACATTGCAGCGCGGCGTGATAAGCGCTTAACGTATATATTCCGCCCGGCGGTATCTAAGCGCGAATAGCAGCCACATAAAAAAGCTTAGCAAGATCACAGCGCCGAATTGATGCGCAGCTGCGACGGGAATCGCCACATGATGCGTAACCGTCGAAACGCCAAGGGCCGCTTGCAAGCAAGCCATAACGCAAACATGAATCAGCGGCAATTTTATACCGCGTTCCGGCTTGGATTTTAATCCTGTCCAGCCGATCCATAAAATCGCAAGCAAAAGCGCGATGCCTAGCCAGCGATGCATGAAATGCGCGGTGGTGGCGTTTTCAAAGAAATTAATGTACCAAGGCTGCATTTTGAAAAGCCCGCCGGGTATGATTTCGCCGTTATGGGTCGGAAAGCTATCGAACACAAGCCCGGCATTCAACCCGGCCATAAAGCCGCCGGCGATAAGGGTTATCCAAAACAATCCGAAAATAATCGTGGCCGGGCGCAAAAGCGGCGAGGGAAAAAAGTCACCTTTTTCCAATTCCTTGTGTTTGCGGATATGCAGCGCCACCCAAAACATGTAGCAATAAATAATCAAAGCCAGGATCAAATGTCCGGTCAGCCGGTATTGGCTAACATCCGTGTTTTGCGTCAACCCGCTGGCGACCATCAGCCAGCCAAGGAACCCCTGATTCACGCCCAATACGAACAAGACGCATAAAGGAGGAATCCAATCCGGGTGCAAATATCCGCGCCGCCAGAAAAAGATAAACGGCAACAAAAAGCACAATCCGATGATGCGGCCCCAAAGCCGGTGGATATATTCCCACCAATAGATTTTTTTGAATTCTTCAAGGCTCATGCCTTTGTTGACAAGCTTGTATTCGGGGATTTTTTTATATTGCTCGAAAGCGGTTTCCCATTCTGCGGCGCTAAGCGGCGGCAACGTGCCGGAAATCGGCTTCCATTCGGTGATCGACAGGCCGGATTCGGTCAGGCGCGTGATCCCGCCGATAACCACCATGACAGCGATCAGCGCACAGCATAAAAACAGCCAAGTCGAAACGATGCGGGGATTGGGTGTACGGGCGGTTGTTTGGGGCTGGGTCATGGTTGTGTAAATTGGAAACGCCGCATTATAGCCATGTTCCCGCCATATGACAAATCGAATTGTAAATTTGGAAAAAAACGATACAACTTCGGTATGGAA
>CAYRVJ010000024.1:0-13225 GCA_964427785.1 uncultured Alphaproteobacteria bacterium
GCATTTTGCTGCTTCCATTGCGGCGCAACCTCCAAAATGCGCCGACCGGCTTCTTCCTTCACCTGTCGAATGATTTGGCTGTGCTTGTAAATCAGCTCAATATCCTCATCGGCGATTTTCCCACCGGACGGGATATCCTCCTTTTCGGCAAAGGCGTAATAATTGCGGCCATCAATTTCTGCCAAATGAATGGGCGCAATTTCACTTTCGGCAAAGCGCACGGCTTTGCCGTTCACATAGGAACGGATTGTCATGATTTTTCTCCTTAGAAGATGACGTTGGTCAGGGATAAAACATCGTGCAGGTTGCCAGGCTGCGTACCGCATTCGCCGTAGCTGTTATTGTCGCCGCAGGCATCAACACGGCCATCGTTGTAAAGAACGCTGATGCCCCATCCTGAAGTGCCGTTGCCGTACAATGCCCAGTCTTCAATTGTGCCGCTTACGCCCAGCACTTTCTGGAAGGTGTTGGAGTCCGTGGCGTGACCAAGCCCTAGATTGCCGTTTTGATTATAACCTGCCGCCCAGAGTTGATTATCTGCCTGCAGGACACAGCCTTCTGTGCTAACGCCGCCTCCAAAGCGTGCTTTGCTTACGCCGCCCTGGAACGTGCCAGCAGGCTTAAACGGTGAGAGCTGGTTGACGGTATTTCCCGTTCCGCATTGGCCGTAACCATTATAGCCCCAGAGATAAATTTCATGCTGATTGCTGATGGCAGCGCAGGACGGATAGCGACCATCGCCGGTAACGATATCTGTAAAGAATGCAGCATGGGTGATTTGGGTAAAGCTGGTACGGTCTGTCGTATCACCGAGGCCAAGCTGCCCATATCCATTATATCCAGCGACCCAGATTGTTCCGTCTGATTTCAAAACAACGCCATGGCCAGTCGGAGTTGCGCCCGCCGCAGTATATCCGCCCGCCGCAATGGCTTTGACAGCATTGTTCAGGGATGGGTGCAGAATTGGTGTCTGACGCACGGTCACATCACCAAGACCAAGTTGTCCCTGGCCGTTATTACCCCAAACCCAAAGGTTACCATTACTCTCCACGGCATATGCATGGTGCGGCATTCCACCCAGCGCCACACAGGTGATATTGATCAAAGAACCGCAGCGCACAGGCGTTAGCTGGTTTGCTGTTGTGCCGTTCCCTAACTGACCGAAGTTGTTGTATCCACAACCATAAACCTTTCCATCCGTTGTCAGGAACAGAACGCTGGCATGATCATAGACATTCGGACGGCTTGGAATAATCTTGGCGATTTGAATATTGTTTGTGACAAAGTATTCGATCCGCTTGGGTTGCGCACGGTTGGCCGTATCACCATGACCGAGCTGGCCATAGTTATTATAGCCCCATGACCACACTTCGCCGTTTTCCGTCAGGGCATAGTGCTGCATACCGCCTGAAAATGCTTCCACGAACCGCTTATCGCAATCCAATGGAGAAATGCGGGATGGCAGATAGACATGAGAGCCTGTCGGATCACCATTGGAATAGTTTGATCCCATGCCGCAGGCCTTAATCGTGCCATCAGCCATGAGGTAAGACCGCACGCCTGTGCTGCCGTGGCCATTCACCTTGGCCAGTTTTGTCACGCGGCGAGATGGATCGACCGACTGCGTGCGCCAAGCAGGACGACCGTTGATCAATTGAAGGATTTGCGTATCCGTGCCGCGTGCCAGACGAACAGGCGCATTCCCGTCATGGATTAGAATATCGCCTTCCTGCTGGAGCTGATCCGTACCAGCGGCCAGCAAATCCCAATCCGCGCCGACCACCGGCGTAACGCCCGTGACATTACGCAAGGCAATGAAGCTGGAGCCATGATAAGAAACGGCATCATCCTGCACATATTCGGCGGCGGCATTATATGCCCCGCGCCAATTGATGCGAATATTGCCAAGGTCGATTACGGCCATGTTGTTCTCCTTTGATTAGATGTTGATATGCAAGTGGCCATTCGGGCCGATTGAAAAATCCACGCCAGGCAACGTGATGAACCACACGGGGTAATCCTTGGCGATGAATGTACCGTTGCCGCTTTCGGCCAGTAGTTTCGCACCGTCTTTGCGCAGACCATAAAACACGCCTTTGGATTCAATCGGCTCATAGCCGGTTTCATCCTCTTTGACGGCCAGCAGCATTCCTGCCTTGCCAGTCAAATCGGTTGGCAGATTGAGGGCATTGGCCAGCGTTTCAGCGTTCTGCGCGTGCTGTTCGGCTTGATCGCGGAATTCTTCCGCATCAGCCACAGCATCAGCGAGCTGTTCCCCCGCCGCGCCGAGATTGCTCAAGCCTTCCTGGATCGTGTCTTCAATGTCTTTGATGGCTTTGGCGACAGTTTTAACGTTGCCACCATCGGTCGGCACAACGCTCTGATTATCGCCATGGACGATTTGATGCAGGATTTGGCTGTCGGCTTGGACGCGTACAACCGCTTCCTGCAGATCTGTCTGCAGGGTCATGTTTTTTCCTCTCGTTTATTAATTCAGGGTGATAGGCAAGGTTTGATGCACAAGGATGTGCAGGCTGTTGCCGGAAAAGATGAGGCCTGCTGGGTCTTCGCTCAGGAGCAGATTTAACAGCCCTTCATCCAGCACAGGACGTTCACGAATTTCCAGCTCGGATGTAATTTCCCACAGCGTGCCGCCCGCCAGTAACCGTGCGGAAAACTGACGGGTGAAACGGGCTTCCTGATCCAGCAATCCCAGCCCACCCAGCAATGTGATGGTGAACCAGTTTGCCCCTTCCTTTGCCTGCCAACGATACCAGCCTTCAAAAATGGCATACTGGTCGCGGCGCATGATCCAGCGCACGGAAACCTTGGTCGGTACGTTGGTAAAACGCCGACGCTGGCGGGCAAGTCCGGCTTCCATCTCCGTGCGCAAGATCGCATCTTCTGGCTGAACAGAATAACCCTGCACGGTTGGTAATGGTAATGTAGGTGGCCAGACGATGGTCATTTCCGAAAAAGCCTCTTTATGCTAGCCTTTGTCAGGATAATTTATTTTGATTAACAAAGGCGTTCTATGGATATTACGCAATACTGTATCTCTTTAAGAAAAGAGCTAGTGATACTTGTCACAGGTATTCACGATGCTGGCTTCAGTCTGTATTGGGATAACACGACGCCAAATTATGTAACAAAAAGAAGATTGCAGGAGCTTTATAATCGTTATCTTAAGCAAGCTGCTGACTTTGGTCTTTACTTAGTTACGCGTCATGCTGATTGTTCATACAAAAATCATAACACCATGACGGATGGTGAGTCCGACTATGTTCTTAGCGATGAATACGGATTGAATGTTTCTTATAGAGATTCGCGATACATATGGGGTGGCGATCAAATGTATCAAGGAACCATGACATGCCCATGTCCATGCTCTCCAGAAACAGAACCGAAACCGCATCATATTATTCAGGATATTATTTATTCCAAAGACACCGACCTAACGAACGCAAGAAATATCTATTCCATCCTTTCTGATATTTATTATGCGATTGATCAATCGGGGGATAAGCAATCCCGATCCGGAATCAGAGAATATCTTTTGCGTGCTATTTTGCAATTAAATGACATGATCTTGCCTGTTCCTGTAGAGGATTATATCCAAACTATTACCGATAACTCCCCGCCGCAGGGTTGAGGCCATAGCGACGCTCCAGCGTTCCAGCCAGACCTTCGCCACGCCCAATATTCCGCGCCATTTTTGTTTCGACTTCCTCGATCACAATGCTGAGATCAAGATTCCCTGAATTGTCACGGCGCACGGTCGCGGAGGCTTCTGCGCCCGCGACTTTGTTTTCCACCTTCACGGACACGTTGACGTTTGGCTTGTTTTGCAACGAACCACCCAGCAGGCGCATTTGCCCTGGCGTAAAGACGGCTTCACCCTTTTTGGCGATAATCGGCACTTCATCCCCGACAATGCCACCCGTGTGAAAGCGCGGCGCACCGTGGAATACGGACGGATGCACTGATTTCGAGCCAAGGCTGTCATGGCCGATTACACCGCCCGTATGCGCCGTGGGCGTTGCCGCCGCACCGCTACCACTACCGAACAGACCGCCGATAAAGGTATTCAGCGCACCTGCCAGCGGCGTGGTGATCGAAGACTGGATTTGCATGCGGATTAGATCAGCGATGATGGAATTCGCAAAATCGCCGAAGTTTAGCTTGCCCGTCTGCACAAAGTTGACCAGCGCATCTTCCATATTTTTGAACATGGAAGTGACACCGCGCTCGGCCTTTCTGGCCATGTCCTGTGCATCGTCCGTCACGGATTTCAGCCCGCGCTTAATGCCATCTTCCCAGCGCTTGGAGCTGCGCAAATCCTCTTCACGCGCCTCGCGCAGCATGTCCTGATAGACAGCTTCGACCTGTTTTCTGAATTCCTCATATCCAGCCGCCGTTTCATTCAAACCGCGCATAGCCTCATTGCGCCATTTTTCCGCACGGGCAATAGCGCCTTCCAGCGTTTTATTCAGGTCTTCATAACGCTTGCGCACATCCTCAACGGTTTTCTCGCGCTCACGCTCTGTCTTTTGACTTTCGCGCTGACTTTCTTGATGGCGTTTTTCCGTTTCCTGCAAGGTATAGATTTCAGAAACCAGCGCCTTGATGCGTTCGGCATAGTCACCTTCCGCTGTTCCTTTAGCCGCCGTGATGTCGATACCGGCACGGCGCAGGGTTTGTTCCTGTTCGTTGGTAATCATGGCGCGGCGCACGGATTCTTCACCCTCCGCGCGGGCCGCAGTTAGACGGCGCAAGGCCTGTTCTTCGGCTTGCAACTCTGTGATGCGCTCTTGAACGCGTTTTTTATCATCTTCAGTAAACCCGCGAATATAGGGTTTCGGCGCTTCCTCGTTAGGTTTTTCCTGCTCCTGCTGCGGTTTCGGATTACGCAATTCATCCAGCGCGGCAGCGGCTTTCTTTGCGGCACGTTCGGCGGCCAGCAAAGCCAGCACCTGCTGTTGCACGTCCTCGGCCTGTTCGCCGAAATCAGGATATTTGGTAGCCAGCTTGAATAGAGCTTCGGAGTATTCCTGCGCCGAGAGCTTGCCCTGATTGAAGGCTTGGCGCGTGCGATACAGCTCGTCCTGCAGCGGCGTGCCAAAACGGGAAAACTGATCCCAGAACCCGCCAATCGCACCGATGCGCAATTCCCTTTGCAGATCGGCCACGTTTTCCTTGGCGGTTTCCAGCTGCTTGGTGAAACGATAGATGGATTCCGTCTGTGACAGCGCGGCAATGCTATCCTCTGCCGCCTTGGCCGTCAGCCCCAGCTCTTCCTTGACCTCCTTCAGCTCCTGCGCATGATCGCGGGCGGCTTTGGCGGCGGCATCATGGCCGGATGCCAGCTTGATCAACGCCACACCAGCCAGCACGGCCAATCCCACAGGGCCTCCCACCAGCGCCAACGCCGCGCGGAAGCCGATCATGGCCACCGTGGCCAGTTTCGTGGCTGCTTCCATCGCTACAAGGCGCAGGGCAAAGGCGGTCGACAGGCTGGCTGCCAGGCGCAAGCCCACCACCATACCCGCATTGCTCATAATCGCAGCATTCAGCATGGCAACCGCGCCCGCAACGGTGCGGGCAATGATCAGCCCGCCAATGGCCGTGACAGCCAGATCGGCGTTCTCGATCAGGAAGGACAACGCCTCGGCAGCCGTGACGATCATTGATCCCAGCGTTTCCCCCAAGGATCGGGCGGCATCCTGCACGGCGGGATCGGACAAGGTATCGGCCAGCGTGCGATAGCCCTGGCTCAATCCGTCAAGGAAGCCGCTGGCGGCAATTGTGCGCTCGATTTCCAGAACGGAGTTGTTGAAACGGTTCAGTTCCGCGCGGGCATTTTGCGATGCTTCCGGCACGCCGTCCGAGAAGGTGCGGCGGATTTCGGCGGCAAAGCGCGGCAGGAATTCATCGGCCACGACCTGGCCTTGTTCCAGCATCTTGTCGAGTTCGGCGGTGGTGATGCCCATACCGCGCGCGGCAAGCTGGAACGCGCCATACAGACGTTCGCCCAATTGCCCACGCAATTCTTCGGTCTGCACCTTGCCCTTGGACATGATCTGGCCGATGGCACGCAACGCGCCATTGGTCTGGTCGACCGACAATTGCAGCACGGTGGAGGCTTCGGCCACCGCCGTGAAAATATCGCGCGTGCCTTGCCCTGCCAGCGTTGTACCTTTGGCCGCCGCCGCAATCTGCAGATAGGATTGCGAGGTTTCCAGCAGATTAAGGCCGAGACGCTCGGATTCCGCCCGCAGGAAAGCCATTTCCGCCGCTGCGCCCTGGCTGCTACCTGTCACGGCGGCCAGCGCCGTGTCCAAGCCCTGAAACGCCATGCCCGTTTCGTTGACGGAGCGAATGCCGCCAATGATGCCGGAAAGGCCTGCATAAGCCGCCACAAGGCCTGCCGCCTGCCGGAACACGGAATTGAGCGCACGCGCCGTGGTGTCGACAGCCTTCAGCCCCGCATTGGCGGGCGCGGTCGAACGGCTGATACGACCCATAGCCTGTTCGCCCGTGCGACCGACGCGCTCGAAGGTTTCTTCAACCCGTTTGCCGTCAACCACCGCGAGGCGGATGCTCATGTTTTTCTGTGCTGCACGCATGGCAGATCAGTCCTTGTTGTTGATTTGAGCTTTGGTCAGGCCTGCGCTGACGGCGGGTAACAGCTCGGCCATGGCCTCGCGAGCGTAACCCAGCGCGTCAGACAAGATGAAGGCTTCCTGCAGGGGAAAGCGGTCGCGGATTTGCGGGCTGACCTGGACAGCAACATTCCAGGCCTGCCAGCCCTCTAGGCTTTGGCAGTTGTTTTTCTGGTACGGGCAGTCCGCGCATTCTTCGGGGCAGGCTTTGCAGTATTCCGCGCCGTCCCCGAAGTGCCATTCTGCACGGCGCTCAAGTCTTTTTTTTCGGCATCGATCAGCTCCCGCACGCCTGTGTATTGCTGGGAAAAGCTGGCGGCGATTGACCAGAAACCAGTCATCAGCTCGTCAATTTTTTCTGAGCTGACGGGCGCTGTGGCATCGCCATCGGCTTCCAAAATACCTTCCCAATCGACAATCGCTGCCCGTGCGAGGCCACGCGCCAGATATTCCTCGGCCAGCGCCTCGCGGATTTCGGCATTGTCGACCTGCGGCAGATCATCCACCGATGCGCCGATTTCCTTGCGTTTGCGGTATTCCTCGCCGATCTCGGTCAGGCGCTTGTTCATGAACGCCCGCGCAGCGTAGAAGATCGGGCTTGTGCATGGGCGCACCTTCACGCGCACGCCAAGGCCGAGTTCAAGCCAATACGGCTCAGTCTGAATATTGAGCTTGAGCATTAGTAAGTCTCCACATCGTTGATCAGGGTAATGGTGACCATGTTTCCAAGGATGGCCTTGGTGTAAACCATGCCCGCCGCGCGAATGGAATTCTGGCCGCGTGGATAGAGATCGCCGCGCCAGGTATTGGCCATCCGCTGACCAAGGCCTGCGCTTGTAACCTGACGGCGCATGGACAATTTCAAACCATCCGTTGCTTCCCGCACGCCCAGCGTGACAGCGCGTTCGGCAGTGGCAAATTCCGCCTTCATGTATTCCTGCAGCTTGCCTTCAAAGGCGGCACTAAGACGCATAGGCTTCGATCCTCAGCACAAGCCCATGTTGGTCACGCACAGGTTCGCCCTGCGCCACATAGGTTTTGCCATCGATGATGATTTGATAAACCGCCTTGGCAGGGTCGATTTCCGACAAGCGCAATTCAAACAGGTCTGTTCCTGTATGCACGCGCGTGTCCATGACATCGACAATCCGGTCAGGGAAACGGTGAATGACCGTTGCATCCGCTTCGGTATTGTCCCGAAAGACGAGATGCGCCGCCCGCCCGAATTTGGCGAACAGCGCATCTACCGCTTTGGAAGCTGAGGCTTGGAAGCTCATTCTTCCTTACCATCTTTCTGGAAGATTTCCCATGCCTGGTCACGCTGCTGGGCGGTGATATCCGCGCCCAGCAAGGCTTCGATGGCTTCCACGTTCGGCTTGCCGTTCTTGCCGTAATCCTTGGCAGGATCAAGGCCGGAAATCGCCTCGACAATATCTTCAATCGTCGGAGCGGGTTTGCCGCCCGCAGGCGGGGTGGCGGTTTTTGCCGGAGTGGATGCAGACGCAGCCTTTTCTTTCCCTGACGATGCGAAACCGCGTGCGATGAGGCGCTCGGCCTCATCGTCCGCAATATCCAACACCGCGCCAGGCGCATGCTCTTTACCGTTGACGTGCAGAGTGATGATCGCTGTGATTTTCATGGCCATCCCTCCTTAGCGTACCGTTGCGCAGAACGAAGCGTTCGGGCGGTAAGGCACGATCAGCGGTGCGGATTGCAGCAGCAACCAGCGCACGGCAGGGTCTTCCTCCAGCCACGACTTCGAGAAGAAGCGCTGCGCACGATATCCGGCTTTTTCGTCCTGGATAGCGCCGTAGCAACGCGTGCCTTCCAGCTGGGTCGGGCTGCCGATCAGCACGGTGTAATCAGGCAGGAGTTTCTGGACGGCATCGTTGTCGTCAACGTAGCGGTCGTTATAGACCCAGAAGTCCAGATCGCCGATTGTGCCGACATAACGCGCCAGATCGTTGCCCTGGCCGAAAGCAATCGGCCCCAGCGCCAGATCTGCCGCATCACGCAGGCGGCGAATATCCAGCAGCTTTTCCACCTTCGGATCGGCCTTGAACACACGCCATGCCAGCGCATCCATAATCACGGTGCGACCCACCGCGCCGGATTTTTCCTGAATGCGGGCAACCCAATCTTCGAGGTTGTCCAGCGCATTCACGCCAGCTTCACCCCAGCGGCTGCCGCCTGCCAGTCCCACCGTCAGGGACGGATCACGTTGGAAGTCCACAACCACAGTCGGATATTCATCGCCCGTAACCGTGATGCGTCCCGTGCGCAGAGCTTCGGAAGCCATGACTTCCTCGCGGCGCGTCAGGTTTTCCAGCTGCTTGGACAGGGTGCGGTTGATATTGGCTTCCAGGCGTTGCTGCGGGGACAGCGTGCCGCCGATTTTTTCGCCAATCGAACGCTTGAACGGGCGATTGGGATCAAAGCGGCGCTTGTCCTTGGCATAGGCGGGCTTGAAGCTCTTGGTGGTGAAACCTTCGTCATCCACGACCTTACCGGCTACCAGCGGCGAAACGAACGGTGTGAGCTTCGGCTTGGATTTGTCGATGTCGAAGTGGATTTCTTCGGAATCCTCGGTTTGTTCCTGACCGAAGAATACATCGAGCAGGAAGGAGCTGGGACGCTCCAGCTTTTCCACGACCTTGGTCAGGACGTGGGTGTTGAAAATGTCGATAGACATGGGCTTTCTCCTTTTTGAAAGATCGGGTTATTTCTGGTTGCGGCGCAGATAGACGTTCTTTGCCCGCAGCGCGATGCGCACGCTGTCGAGCGTGTGACCCGCGCCCAGGACGAGAGCGTTTTCGTTGAATTCGCCGCTGAAATAGACGACAGCCTGTACATCGTTGTCGGCGGCGTTGGCGCGTTCAGCCAGAATGGCATCCGGCGTTTGAGAGCCATCGGTGCTGGCCGAGGCGCTCAATTTGAATTTGCCATTGGCGGTGATGCGGCCAAGGACTGCGCCTTTGGCCAGATCGGCTCCTGCGGCAATCGTCACCACGCGCTCAACGCGCGGGTATTCGCCTGCCAGCAGATTGTCAGGGGTGTATTCGCCCTGATCTTTAAAACCTTCAGCTCGTGTCATGGTTTTCTCCTTGTGTTGCGGGGTTAAACGGCGGCGGCGATACGGCTGGCAACCGCATCGACATCGTTGACGGCATCATCGCTGGCAGGCGTGATGGCGGGGTTGGGCATGGAAGACATGACCTTTTCAAAAGATGTCGTTGCCTTCAGTTCTTCGACAGGGGCGCAGGCCAGAAGCTGTCGGGCTTCTCCGGCGTGAATGTCGGTATTCAGCGCCATTTCCTTTGCGAGCTTTTCGCGGCCTTTTGCTTCTTCGCTGCAAAGAATGTCGTTCAACCGCGTTTTCTCAGCGGACGCGCCTTCGCGCATCAGCGTGGCTACGAGGTCTGGGTGGTCTTTTTTCAAGGTTTCCATGTCCATCGGCTTTTTCTCCTGTGTTGATGGGGGTTGGTTTTGGGCATTAAAAAAGCCCTCTGTGCGAGGGCCTTTCGGGGAGGAAAGTTCGGCTATCAGTCCTTCAAGGCTGCCGACCCTGTCGGCAAGACCGGCGCTGACAGCCTTTGCGCCGATCATTACATCGCCACCGCCATAATGGTTCTGCACGTTTTCGGCGGACACATTGCGGTTGCGTGCGATGGTTTCGATAAAGACATCCGCCATGCTGTCGATGCGGGTTTGCAAACGGCTGCGGCCATCATCCGTGGTGGGATCAAGGCGCTTATGCGGACTTTGCGAAGAAACGATCTCTACGGCTTCCGCCGATTTTCCCGATTTTCCTTGATACATGCCGACCACGCCGATTGATCCCAGCGCCGAGGTTTCGGACACTACGATCTCGTCAGCGGCGGAAGCGATCCAGTACGCACCGGATGCGGCATCGCCAGAGGCATACGCCACGACAGGCTTCTTGCCACGCGCGGCAAAGACCATGTTGGACAATTCCGACACGCCGTTCACTTCGCCGCCTGGGGAGTCGATATCAAGGATGATGCCCTTGATCTGCGGATTTTCCAGCGCGGCGGTGAAATCACGGGCGATCAGCTCGTAACTGGACGCACCGCTGATCATCGTGAACAGATTGGCATAGCGGAATAGCGGCCCTGTGACTGGAATGACTGCCACACCGTCGCGTTCCATCACGCTGTAGGTGTTTTGCAGATTGCGGCCAAGTTTGGCGGCCACCGCCTGCGGACTTTCGTTTTCCCGCGCGGCAATTTCCAAGATCGTATGCAGTGCCGTTTCCGTGATTGCCCACGGCTCACCAGCAATGCGGTTCCAGATTCTCATCTTTGTCCTCCTGATTTTGTGCAATAAAAAAGCCGCCCGAAGGCGGCTATTATTCAGTTTCGTTGATTGGGTTACTTGTCTAATTCTTTGATGAAGTTTTCCGATATCTGCACGACCGTATTCCAGTCAGCGATAATCTGGGCGTGGAAAACTGCCTGTGGTGAATTTTCTCCGAAAGAATGGGTCATCCAGGGAACGAATTTTCCAAGCGTTTCGACTTCATCCGTAAGGCGTTCATACTCGTCAAAATGGTGCTTCCTCAATGCATCCGTGCGTAAAACTTCAAGTTCTCGCTCTCTTTTTACTTCCTCTTCGTTGGAAACATAAGGCGGGACATACAGTGGAATTCTGTGCGCTAGCGCATGACGGAAATTTTCAACATGGCCGAACCATTTATCCAGCGTTTTCAAATAAGCCTGAAACTCCGGTGAAAACGTATCCCGAACGGCACTGTATTTCTCCGCAAAGCCGATCTCACCATTGGCCAGCGGATTTCCTTTTTTGTTCAGAATCCCTTTTTCCTTCACCCACACCCATGCGAGGTTATCCAAAGAGCCATAAACATTCAGAACGAAGGCCTGCAGATTGATCGCAAGATCGCTCAATTCCTCGGATGAAGGTTTCCGGTCAATATCCGGCGGGCAAATCCGATAAATGTTGTCGATACAGCGCTTCATGGTTTTGATGCGACGGACAAAGCCGTGCATCGCAAACTCTGCGGCTTCTTTTTGCTTATATGAGCGCGTTGCAAATGCCAGAAGAAGGCTCTGGTACTTCTCCTCGATCTCGGCATAGGCATCTTCAAGCTGTTTAACGTTTTCTTCCGAAAAATACATCTTTTACTCTTTATCGTCGTTATCGGGTTCGTTTGGATCAGTCGTTGTCAGTATACTATTAACATCGTTGATCGAAAGCCCCAGTTCCATGATCTTGGCCTTTTCACGGGCAAGCTGTTCGAGGACTTCTTCCCAATCCAGCCCCTGCGCAGCGCATTCGTCCTCCAGCGTGGACAAACCGATCTGCATGCGAAGCTGCGCGGCTTTGGCTTCCTTGACCGGATCAACCCAGCCACGGCCAGGGCCGATCCATTTACAACGCGTCCATGCCGCGCGGCGCTCATAAAAATCAGGAGCATCCACGATGCCCCGATTAATGGCTTCCTCCAGCCACAGCTCGTACACGGGCCTGGCCCAATAGGTCGCCATCCATTGGCGGCGGGCGTTGAAATATCGCCACGCCTCCAGCAATGCTGCCCGTGCGCTTGAATAATTCGTCTTGCTAAAATCCTTCATCAGCAGCTCGAACGGAATATTCAAACCAGCGCCGATGTGACGCAGGACGTTCTCGACAAACTGGCCGTAACCGCTGTTCGGGCGGCTTGGCGTAAACGGCGCGACCTTGTCGCCTGGGAACACGGGGATGATGGAACCGCCCTGCAGGCGAATATCCCATTCATTCCGCGCAGCCAGATAATCGTCGACCGACCCGCCGAACATCTCGCCGATGGCCTCACCATCCAGCGGGGTTTCGATAAAGGCAGCGATCATGGCGTTGACGACGGCGGCCTGCAGCTCCGAACGCTCGTAATGGTCGAGCATTTTGAACATCGGCATGATCGAAGTCAGCAGCGGCTTGCCACGGTGCTGACCTGTGCGTTCTTTGTCATGAATATGCAGGACACGCTGGCGGCCAAACGCCGTCCGCGCAGGGATGCGCTCCCAATCCTGCGCATCAAGGCCAAAGCCCATATAGACATCACCAGGATGGTTTTTGCGGAGATGGTACGCTACCGCGGCCCCGTACATATCGATCTCGATGCCGGAACGCATAGTTTTGCTGTCCTGCCGCCCTGCAGGATTGGAAAGCCGGTCAGCTTCCACCAATTGCATGGTTGTGGCATAGCGTGTGCCGCGCTGTTCCAGCCACAATGGCAACGCCAAAGCTTCGCCGTTCACGATACTGGAACGGAACACCAGCGCCGTCATGCCCGCGAATGTCAAGGCATTGGCCGCATCACATTCCGTGCTTTCCGCCCATGAACGCCATTCGGTTTCAACCTGTCGCGCCCATTCATCAGCCCATTCCTTGGTTTTCCCCAAGGCACGGTAATCGGGAATGGCCGCCAGGCGCAGACCTGTGCCGATAACATTGTCGACCAGCGTTTGAATTGCGCCAGATGCCACGCCGTGGTTGCGGGTCAGGTCGCGCGACCGTGATACCAGCGTCGGCAATTCAGACAGCAA
>CAYRVJ010000025.1:0-4817 GCA_964427785.1 uncultured Alphaproteobacteria bacterium
GGCCCCGAATCAACCAACAAAAAGGACGTCTACGTCGTTACATAACCACACTTTTGGCTGGGTCGCCGGGGTTATTATCCGGTCTGCCGGGAGGGGCCATAGGCACGTGCGTTCGCGTCTACTTATACTATTTAATATTTTTTGTTTAATATGCAATTAATTTTTTCAAAAAACCCACAATTTTTTTCAAACGTGGCAAAAAGGGCCGCGTCAAATTTCTGTCATAAGTTTTTCGCGCGTGGACAGGGGCTGTCGCGGCGGGCAAAAAATCGGAAAATATTTTCCGCTCGCCGCGCTTTTCTAAACCACTCTTTCGCCTTGCGCCAGTTGCCTCACAACGCGCGGATCCAAAGCAATTCCGCCGTTTTTCGGCACCATCCCGAACGCTTGCGCCAGATTTTCGCAGGCTAGGATGGCATGATTCTCGCCGAGCTTATCGTCTTTTGGCAGCGCAATCGGCTGCCCGCTCAGCGCGCCCAATTTTTCCAGCAAGTGATCCCGGTAATCGGTGGCGCGGATCGAATCGGACGGGTCGAAAATCGCGACGGCGGTCTCATCGACGGCGATTCGCGTCAGGCTATCGCCCGAAAGGGCGCGCAGAACGGGGCCGCAAAGCCTGGTTTCATGCTCGATTTGCGCCCTAACGATGCCCAGCGATAAAAAGCCGTCCCGCCCGGCCTTGTCGGCCAGCTGCGGCGGTTCTTGGGGCTGAATAGGGGTGCCGTCATAGCGGCAATAGGCTTTTGCCACTTTGTATTGTAACGCAGGTTCGCAGCTGCCGCTTGGCAGAGTCAGAGGCGCGCGGCGCTGGCCGATGGCTTGGGCGATGATTTTGGCGATCGGCGCGGTCATCTCGACATGTTCTTCGCCGCGCAGATATTTTGCCGCTTCGCGATAGGCGGGCGGCATGGCTTGGGCGGGCGGCATACAAGAAACGCCCAGATTGGACTGGACATAAAGAAAATCCAAAAGGCGCTGATCGGCCAATATAGACTGGATGGTTTCGGTCCGCGTCAAATCCAGCGGGGTTTTGGTTGCAACAAAAGGCATAATCATTCTCCGAGAAAAAAGTTAAACTCCGGCTTTAAAAAGCCGGCAAAAAAACAGCAACAATGTAGGGATAGGGGAAATATGCGCGACTAGCCGCGCCAGAAAGCGCCTGCCCAAACGGCAAAAGCCGGGGCGTTGTTGAAAGCAAAGAAATGGGCCGATTGCTTAATCATAGTAGACACATTACAGGCCGTATCTTTAAAAGTCAAGGAAGATTAGGCTTTGTCCAGCCAGGCCAGGGATTCCAAATGATAAGTCTGCGGGAACATATCGACCAGGCGCAATCCATTCAGCCTGTATCCGCCTTTTTGCAATATTTCGATATCGCGTCTTTGGGTGGTTGGGTTGCAGCTTAGGTAAATGATGCGTTTTGGCGCAAGCTGTAAAATTTCGCCCAAGGTTTTTTCGGTAAGGCCCGCGCGGGGCGGATCGACGATCATAGAGCCATTGGCGGCATCGGGCATGGTTTTCGCCCAGCCGCGCTGATACAAATCGAAATGGACGCTTTGATAATTCTCAAGCCCGTTGCGCAGCGCGTTTTCCCGCGCCAGGCTGACGGCGGTTTCATCCGATTCCGCGCCGAGGATTTTAAGCCCGGGGATCAATTTCCCCAGCGCGATGCCCAAAAGCCCGACGCCCGAAAAAAGGTCGATCAGATGTTCGGGCTTGCCGTCTTGGACCAGCAGCGCCATTTCATCCAAAAGCTGCGGCAGGATCGAAACATTAACCTGGAAAAAATTTTCAGCGTTGTAGTGGAATAGCGCCGGACCGGCCTTTTCAACCAAATGATTCTGCCCGTCCAAAAGCATCGGCAGGCCGTGCCGCGCCTTGGCCAAAACGCCTGCGACATTCGGGAAATTCTTGCGGATGTCTTTTGCCGCCTGGTACACCAAATCGCCCATGGGGTTTGCAACTTCCAGCGTGACCAGCACGGTTTTGTCGTGAAAAGACTGGCGCAGGGTAATATGCTGCCAAAATCCTTTTTCGCCCAGAATTCCGCCATCGTCGCGCTTTTGCAAAAGCGCCTTGATACCTTGCCCCGTTTGCCACAGGCTGGGATCGACCAGATGGCATTCCTGCAAATCCAAGATATGCCGGAACCGCCCACGCGGATGCAGGCCGAAGCTCATATGCCCCGCCTGCGTGCGGGTGAATCCGAATTCCATCTTGTTGCGGTATCCGAACGCCAGGGGCGATTCGATGGGAGATGAAAATTTGACCGGAATGCCGGTGTAAATTTCCTCTAATATCTTTTGCTTGGTGTCGATTTGCGCGGCATGGGTAATATGCTGATAGGAACAGCCGCCGCAAATCCCGGCATGGCGGCAGCGTTTTTCGGTGCGCATGTTCTGGTTGACCTCAAGCAATTGCTCGCTTTCGGCATAGCGCACGCCCTTGGCCTTTTTATAGATGCGGGCGATAACGCGCTCGTTTGTCGCTACGTTGCCGATGAAAACCGGCCGGTCGTTGACATGGGCAAGCCCCCAGCCGCCGAACACCATTTTCTCGATGCGGCAGTCATGCAGGATAGGCGCTGTTTCCGGTTTTTTGCCCATGCCGCGTTTATCGCAAAACCAAACGCGCTTGTATAGAAAAAAGCCCCGGCCGATTGGCCGGGGCGAAGTGCGGGCAAGGGAAGTTTTTTAAGACGCTTTGACTTGGATTTTTTTGGGCTGGGGCTTTACTTGTTCCATTTTGCCCACGATAACGGTCAAAAGCCCGTTCTTGAATTTCGCGTCCACCTTGTCCTCGGCGATGTTGTCGGGCAGGGCAAAGCTGCGCTCAAAACTGCCGTAAAAAGATTCGATACGGTGAAAGTTCTTATCCTTTTGTTCGGCTTCCGACTGGCGCTGGCCCTTGATGGTCAAAACGCCGTCATGCAACGTCACCTCGACGTCCTTTTCCTCGATGCCCGGCAATTCGGCCGAAATCTGGAAATCCTTTTCGGTTTCGGCGATATTGACGCGCGGCGTCCAATCGGCGCTGGTTGAAATTTCGCCGGAGTTTTTCAAAACATCGCCGAACAGCTTGTCCATTTCCCGGTGCAGGGAAAATATCGACCCCGGCCAGGCATCGTTGGAAACGGCGCTGCGGCTGCGGGTGAAGGGGGTTAAATAGCTAAGTCTCATGGTTTACCTCCGTTTTAATAAGGGAAATCCGTCTTACAAAACTTAGATAAATATGGCGGCCAGTCCCTTCAAGGCCGCAAAAAATATTTCCCTGAACCGCTTGAAAAACCAGATTCTATTCCTACGGCGCAACAAAAAAGGCGGGACTTTCGTCCCGCCTTAATCGTGTTAGCAAAAACAAGAGGCTGTTAGGCGGCTCTTCTGTTTTGCTGATTCGCGTTCGAGTTGCCAGAGTTCATGCTGGAGCTCGAAGAAGCGTTCTGGCTGCCGTACAAGAAGTTGGTGACCAAACCGGCTGCGATCGCGCCGATGGCCGGGCCAACCAAATAGATGGCGATGTTGGCCATGTCGCCGCTGATGATGGCGGGAGCCAAAGAACGGGCCGGGTTGACCGAACCGCCGCTGATTGGGCCTGCCAGCAAAGTGGCGAGCACGATTGCGGAGCCGATGGCGGCGCCGGCAAAAGCGGTCGAGTACGAGTTATTGCTGGTGGTGGCCAAAACGGTGAAGGCCAGGAAGAAGGTTGCCAAAGCTTCTGCGGTGATGGCGGTCGTGCCGTCTACGCCGAAAGCTGGGGTCGAAACCGCAAGGCTGATCGCCGAGGTGGCGAACAGGAATTGCGATACCGAAATCGCGAGGAATGCGCCGACCAATTGAGCGACCCAGTAGTAGCCCATTTGGTTATAGGTGATGCGGTTGCTGATAGCGGCCGCCAAGCTTACTGCCGGGTTGAAATGCGCGCCGGAGATATTGCCAAGGGCATATACCATGGCCATCAAAATCAAGCCGCCGCCGATGCCTGCAGCCAGGGCGCCTTGGCCCGACAGCAAAACGCCGCAAATTAAAGTCACTAGGCCGAAAGTTCCAAGAGCCTCGGCGATGAAACGAGTGGTTAGGTTGGTTCTCATAATCAGTCTCCTTGTTGTATGGTCCACGTGTTAAATCACGAGGGTTAGGGTTAATTGCCTGGCCAAGCTAATACTTGACCGAGCAACCATAGGGGCGGGTCGCCGAAACAGTAACCGGCTTACCCGCTAAAACTTCATCCATCGCCGATACGACAAAATTCTGCGAGCCCGCGATGTCCGCAGGATCGGCCGAAGAATTGCTGTCGATGGCGCCTTCGTAAATCAAAATTCCTTGAGGATCGACGATAAACATATGCGGCGTGGTCTTGGCGTCATACGCCTTTCCGATCACGCCCTTTTCGTCCAATATAATGTGGCTGGCGGCGGATCCCTTGTCGGCGGCGATCTTGTTCGCGCCTGCCGCGTCAACATGGCCTTGCTGCCCTGCCGCCGAAGAAAGCACGGTCAACCATGCTGCGCCTTTATCGGTGTAGGTTTTCTGCAATTTTTGCATGTTTCCGGAACCGTAATGCTTAACCACAAAGGGGCATTCATGGTTGCTCCACTCCAGGATCACATATTTACCCTTGAAGTCGGACAGGGCCACGGTCTTGCCTTGGCTGGTCGTACCGGAGAATTGGGGGGCAGGGTTGCCGATCGCCGCGCTGGCGACAGATACGGAACCGTTCATGTTAAAAAATAAAAAGGCCAAAAATATGGCGCAGGCGCCTATGGCAAGACGGTATAAAAATAAGCGTTGCTTCATGCGAAGTATGTCTAGTCCTAAAAA
>CAYRVJ010000025.1:4917-13216 GCA_964427785.1 uncultured Alphaproteobacteria bacterium
CAAGACGGTATAAAAATAAGCGTTGCTTCATGCGAAGTATGTCTAGTCCTAAAAATTAAGCTTGATCGGTAAGCCTTTTGATTGCCTGTTCACTCAATCAATACATCTAGATTCTTTATTCTTCATAGGTATAGGCAAGGGCATTTCCTTGTCAACTATAAACCAGGACACCATGTTATTGTTGCAACAGGGTTGTGCAAATTGTCATTGTGCGCTACAACAAAACGGCAATAGTTATTAGGAATTTCAAATGCTTGGTGCAAGTCATACTAGTGTGAAAACCGACCTTTCCTTTGTGCATCCAAGGCTTTTGGCGGATTGTTTTTGGGTGTGCGACCTGTCGTTTTCCACCGTTTTGTTGATGAATAACGCCCATTGGCCTTGGCTCATCGTCGTTCCAAGGGGCGTGAATCTGGTCGAACTTCAGGACATGGACGACAAAATGCGCCATGGCGTGTGGGATGAGGTGAACCGCGCCGGCCTTATCCTGCAAAAGCTTTTTCAACCTAAAAAAATTAACACCGCTGCGCTAGGAAACATGGTCCCGCAGCTGCACATCCATGTGATCGCAAGATTTGAAAACGACATCGCCTGGCCCAAGCCGGTTTGGTGTGTTGAAGATAAAAAGGCGTATGACGAAAAGGCGCTGCATGCGCGCATGGACGATTTGCGCCTGGCCTTTGCAAAGCCCTAACGGGTCAGCGCGCGGGCAGTTAAAATATGCTCTGGCAAAATTTGCTCCTGCACAGACGGCGGCGGCGCTTCTTTCGCCACAGGAATAACGATATTCTGCATTTCCGCCGCCAATTCCGGCGTTGCCAGCGCGGCGCGCAGATTCGCTTCGGCCTGTAGGCGCGCTCTTTGTATCACGGCGATTTCATCCATTGTTTCGTAAAGACTGGGAATATAATAATAGCTTGTACGGGCGCCTGGAATCTGTCCGGCATTTTGTAAGATTTGCGCATGTTCCGCTTCGCTTAAAACATGATCGCTTGTCACTATGCAGACATTATCCTTTTCGCCGCGGATGATGTAACGATAACTAGGCGCCCCGTCCGGTATGAACGAATCCAGCAGCGTCATGCCGAATATAAATCCCGACGGCTTTTGCAAAGCTTCCGCCGCCGTTTGCCCGGCGGGATGCGTCCAGCCCGCAAAAGGCAGGCGCATATCCCTTGCATGTTCGAATGCGTTCAAGGAAAAGCAGGAAATTCCATGCACGATGGCAGGGTAATAACATGCGGGAAGGTGAAAAGGCCGTTCGCGCCCAAGCAGCTTTTCCGGCATGGATTGCCCGGAATTGCTCGCCATGTAAACCGCGACCAAATCCATCACGTCTAAATCGTCGAATATTCCGATTTTCTCCCACTCGCCATACCGGCGCAGAGCAAGCCCCGCTAATTCCAAATAATGCCTGCCGAACAAGGAAATCGTGCTTTGCATCAAAACGGTCCGGCTCATATCCTGTTGCGCGGCCAGGGCGGTTTGCTTGGAAAGGGCATCCGGCATGGATTGCATGTACTCTAAAAATTGTCCAAAGCTGGTAAGGTTATCGCCGCTCATCCGATTGAAATGCAGCAATTCGGAAAACAAACTTATTTCTTGAACCGAATCGGGAAGCTTTTGCAGCCTGCTTTCATTTTCCGCATACAGGGCGCAAAGCAGAAACGGCGGCACAGTATTTCCCTGCTCGGTTTCACGCGCCGCCCAGATAGAAATGCTAACCATGTCGCGGTCGCTTAATTTTTGCGCGAAGTCAAGATAATCGTCGTAAGTCAAAGCTTGGGTTTCAGTATTTGGCGCAGATGTAACCACATAATCTTGAATGATTTGCGGCCCTGTAAGGTAAGAAGGCTGCCAACTGGCGCATCCCCCGGCCAGCAAGCCGAAAGAAGAGGCAATAGCAGCCCTTATGCCAGCGTATGATTGTTTCGCACCCATGATATCCTGTAAAGATATATTATAAATTATTATAGAAAAATCAAGCCATAATGTGCATGTATATTACATTTTTGCAATTGAATTTGAAATAAATATCTTGCTATTGCACTGCATGGCTGCAATTTTGCCATTAATAAGTTATTATCTATATTAAGATGTAATAAAACTAATCCAGAATGTAAATCGGGCCTTTCGCCGGGCTTTTTGACAGTAACGGGCGCAAGAACAAGAAATGCAACAAAGGAAGATAAATGATTGATAACAATAAGGTAAAAGTGGGCATCGGCCCAATATCGGTTTTTTGCGGCGCATCGGAATACCCTTATAATGAAAAAAACACTTTCCGCACAGCCAACCTAAAACACATCCAGGAAATTGAAAAATTCGGCCAGATATTGGCGCTTGCCGGAGTCCCCTTGGTATGGGGCGCCGGGCAAACCGGATTGATGGGCGCGGTCAGCCGCAGCGTGATTCATCATGGCGGCATGGCGGTCGGCGTTTCGACGGCGCATTTGGTCGGCGGCAAAGAAGGCGCGCAAAAAGGCATATCGACATTGCTGGTCGCGGATTCGATGCAATCGCGCAAAATGGCCTTTGCCCGGCTGTCGCGCGCCTTTGTGATTTTTCCGGGCGGGATCGGCACCTTCGACGAGATCACCGAATATTTGCTGGAACGCGAAAATGGCGAACATCACAAACCGCTTGTGGTCGTCAATATCGACGGGTTTTATGAACCGCTGCTGCGCTATTTCGACCATTTGGTCGAACGCAAATATATGCTGCCCGAAGCGCGGGCGACGGTGACGGTGGTGGAAAAGGCCGAAGATATTTTGCCCGCCATCGCCTTGGAATTGTCGCAGCCGCAAAAATACAAGCCGCGTCCGAACAAGGTATATAAATCCAGCGAAACTTTGCTCGGCCAGCACAATCAGATCATCGTGCGCAAGCACCATGCGGATCTGCCGATCGGGCGGCACAATTATCCCAAAGGCGCTTTGGGCGCCGGTTCCGTCGCCTTGATCTGCGGCGGCATCGACGCGGCGCTGCATGATCCGCGCAACCAAAGCCATAAAAAAGAAGTCGCCCTTCTGGTCAAGCACCTGAAAGAAGAAGGCTTGCCGCGACTCGTGCATTCCGGCCAGATCGGCGGCCTCAAAGGCCTTGTCGGCCAGCTGGCGCGCACCCATGGCGTTTTGGATCTGGGCGTTTCGACCAGATTTTTAGAAGAGCATGGCGAGGTGGACGATCAAGTGACGACGCTTTTGATCGCCGACAATGCGCAATCGGCGGAATTCGCTATCAAGAATCTGGTCGATGCGGTGATCATCGGCCCCGGCGCGATCGACAGCTTGGAAAAACTGTCGGATTATCTGACCGAGGTCGATATCAAAGAAAGCATGCAAAAGCTGATCATATTCAATGTCGATGGGCATTATGACGGCTTGATCGAATATTTCCGCTATCTGATTTCGCGCGGTTATTTCGCGCCTGCTGCGTTGGACAAGCTGATGATCGCGACAACCGCCGAAGAAGTCATCGCGTTCTTGAAAAACGCGCCGAAACAGGACAGCCCCGGCCTTATGACCAAACAAGACCTGGTCGCGGCCCAGGGCATCAAGGTTTTGGAAACCCAATACAACCCCGCCGCCGCTACCGAAACCGGAACGCCTTATCCGCGTTATGTGTTAACTTCGGATTCGGTCAATAAACTTATGGAATCATTGGGCTTATTAAACGAAGTGCCGCCAAATAAGCCTTTGGATTAATCCTTTTTCTTTTTGGTAAAACTTCCCAAGCGTTTGTGGATAAACCCACAAGCGTTAGGGGCATGTTATTTTTACATACCAAGAAAATGCGGTTTTGTCATAAAACTGTAAGCATATGATTATACTAATGTTTTAATAAAACAATCAATGCCGCAGGGCTTCGCTGGAGGGACATTTTTTATGGCAGCTACCGCATCGCATCGCGCTATTGTTGCGACTTTTTATTCCTCTGCGCGGGATGTTGTTCCCGAATTTGCCGAGGCGGGAAGGGTGTCTTGCGAAACGGTTGGCCAACTGGGCCAAACTTTTTTAAACGGCGGCGGCAGCGGACATACCTATATGGCCAAGCTGGCCCGTTGGAGCTTGCTTTATGGCGCGACGGTTACGTCATGCCCCACGATGGGCTTGCGTCAAGTGGAAGGCAACGAACCATACAGCATCGCGCTTGTGACGCCGAATATTTTCCGCCGCATGATGTTTCTTCAAGAAGGGGATTACATTAACATAGAGGTTGGGGGCGTCGGCACGGTCCAAGAAGCCGACGACAATGACGATTATGACATGGAAACACATCCTCATCACCGCCGTCCGGTTGTCGTCTATAATCCGCGTGTCGCGGCGCTTGGCGGAGGGCTGTACGACCAATATTTAGCCCATATCCGCATGGAAGTGGATTTGGGCATAAGGCCGAAATCCAGCTGGGACAGAATCAGGATATCCGCAACGCCGCAAGAAAAAGCCGATCACATCAAAGCCATTCAAGCCCAATTCGATGTCATGACGAAAAAGCAAGTTGCTGAATACCGCAAGGGAAGTTGGACGCATGTCGATGAAAAATCGGGCATAGTCACTTTGCCCAACGGCGATATATCCGCCTTGACGCGGCAAATGACCGTGCCGCGTGAAGATCTGGTCGCAATTGTCGGAACCAGCACGGAAAATGTGGAATTGAATCCCGGCATGAAGGGCGTGATCGAACACACCATCCCGCGTATCATGGATGAATTGCAGCGCATGGGAAAAAAAGTTATTTGCATCAATTCCAACACCGGGATTAATGCGGTTGTGTTGGCGGCTGCCGCGCGGCGCGGCATTTTGCACATGGCGCTGATGACGCGCGCGCAACAGCAAGATGGAAAAAACATTTATCATGCCGAAAATATTCCGGTCGGGATTTTCGACAGTAGGCAGCAGCTGGCAGGCTATGTTCAGCGCAAAAGCGGATATATGTTCTGTTTGCCGGGCGCGACCAGATTCGTCGCAGACCATGTGTGCGATATTTCCATCAACATCCCCTTGGACAAGCGGCCATACACTGTGATTCTTGACGAGAATGGCTATTACAACGCGCTTTTCCAGCAATATGACGATCTGGCGCTTCCGATTTACGCAAGGAACCATGACGGGAGCATGATCGGGCTTGCCTCTACTCCAAAAATTATGGCGGGCCTATGCCGCGCGCAAAAGCCGGGCGATCTGGATCGTGCCTTCAAAATCATGCGCGGGGAAATGCCGATGCCTGCCTTGCCTCAGGCCTATAACCACAGCAACCGTTCTATACCTGTTATCAATCAAATCCGTCAGCAAATCGGCGGCAGGGATCTGTCCTTAAAAGACGAGCCTGCGTCTTGGATGCTAATGCGCGAAGTGGCGATCCATCCAAAGTCTTCTAGCCCCGATGGCGTAAGGCTTAGAAGAAAACAGGAAGTAGCAAGACGGGCTTTAGGACTACACGCCAAGGCGCTTGGCCTAACCCGCTAAATTCCGATTGTATATTTTTTGCCCATGGCTATAGTCGTTGTTTCATTCAACGGTTTAAAACATGCGCCTGACTCAATATTTCATCCCGACCTTAAAAGAAACCCCGTCCGAAGCGCAGATCGCATCGCACCAATTGATGCTGCGCGCAGGCATGATCAAGCAATCCGCCGCCGGAATTTATTCCTGGCTGCCTTTGGGGTTCCGCGTCCTGCAAAAGGTCGAACAAATCGTGCGCGAGGAACAGGATACGGCGGGCGCGATCGAAATGCTGATGCCGACGATTCAATCCGCCGATATCTGGCGCGAATCGGGGCGCTATGACGCCTATGGCAAGGAAATGCTGCGCATCAAGGACCGTCACGACCGTGAAATGCTGTTCGGCCCGACCAACGAGGAATTGATCACCGAAATTTTCCGGGACGCCGTGAAAAGCTATAAGGATGCAGGTAAAATCCTGTATCACATCCAATGGAAATTCCGCGACGAGGTGCGGCCCCGTTTCGGCGTGATGCGCGGGCGCGAATTCTTGATGAAGGATTCCTATTCTTTCGATTTGGATTACAAATCGGCGCGCCATTCATACAACAAAATGTTCGTATCTTACCTGCGCACTTACGCCCGCATGGGCTTAAAGGCGATTCCGATGCGCGCCGCGACCGGGCCTATCGGCGGCGACCTTTCGCACGAATTCATTATCCTCGCCGAAACCGGCGAATCCGAAGTGTTTTTGGACAAGGCGCTTTTGGAAAAAGACGTTTTAACCGAAGGCATCAATTACAATTCGGATTTGGACAAAATCGTCGAACGTTGGACGTCGCTTTATGCCGCGACCGATGAAAAGCACGATCCCGCGAATTGTCCTGTGCCCGCCGACCAACTGGTAAAATCGCGCGGGATAGAGGTCGGGCACATATTCTATTTCGGCACCAAATATTCGCTGCCGATGAAGGCGGTGGTGGATGGCCCGAACGGCAAGCCGATCGTCTTGGAAATGGGCTCTTACGGCATCGGCGTGTCGCGCCTGCTTGGCGCGATCATCGAGGCAAGCCACGACAAGGACGGCATCATCTGGCCCGATTCCGTCGCGCCGTTCCGCGTTGGGCTTTTGAATTTGAAACAGGGCGATGCCGATTGCGACCGCATCTCTTTGGATGTGGAATCGAAACTGAAAGCCGCGAAAATCGAATATCTTTATGACGACCGGGACGAGCGCGCCGGCACCAAGCTTGCCGATATGGATTTGATCGGGCTTCCCTGGCAAATCATCGTTGGCCCCAGAAACGCCAAAACCGGAATGGTGGAGTTGAAAAACCGCAAGACCGGCCAGCGCGAGGAAATGCCTGTAGAGAAAGCGGTTGATAGGCTGGGGTAAAAATATCTTGTTATTCCTCGGTAGTGACTCATTTTGACAAAAAAGGCTCATGGTGAGCTTGTCGAACCATGGGATTTGGTCGCCCATCCTTCGACAGGCTCAGGATGAGCTGTTGTGTATAGTCAAAATGAGTCATTACTCATTCCTCCCCCCGCTTTCGCGGGGATGACAATGGTGGTATAGTGGTATATTAGTATTTTCCCTGTACCCTAACCCCTAAACCCTATACCCTTAATATCATGTTCTCCTTCCCCGAACGTTTAATCGCCTTTCGTTATTTGCGGCCCAGCAAATCCGACCGCTTTGTGTCGATCATCACCATTTTTTCCTTCTTGGGCATTATGCTGGGCGTCGCGACGCTGATCGTGGTGATGGCGGTTATGAACGGGTTCCGCCAGGAATTGTTTACCAAGATTCTGGGTCTTCAGGCGCATATTACCATCTATGCCGAATCCAATGGCCGGATTGATCCGATGCCGCTTTCGCCCGATTGGGTTTTAGATATCGGCAAGGTTCCCGGCGTCACCGCGGCTTATCCCATCATCGAAGGCCAGGTGATGGCCTCGATGCAAGGCAAAAGCCAGGGCGTTCTGGCGCGCGGCTTGCGGGCGGAGGATTACGCCAAAAAAACCGCCTTTGCGACCGCCATCACCCAAGGCAGTTTGGACGCGCTGGAGCGCGAAGACGCGGTGATGATCGGCCACAGATTGGCCAAACAGCTGGGCGCGGGGCTGGGCGACCGCATCAATCTGCTTTCCCCCAACGGCCAGGCGACGGCGTTCGGCACGATCCCGCGCGTGAAATCCTTTGAGGTCGCCGCGATTTTCGATGTCGGCATGTATGAATATGACAGCGGCTTTGTTTATATGTCGATGGAGAACGCGCAAGGCTTTTTCAATTTGGCGGGGAAGGCGTCGCGCTATGAAATCCTGACCCAGGACCCGATGCGGCTGGATATGGTCAAGAACCGCGTTTTTGCGCTGATTCCCGGCGATTATGTCATGGTGGATTGGCAGCGGGTGCATGCGTCGTTTTTCAACGCGATCCAAGTGGAACGCAATGTGATGTTTCTGATTTTGACTTTAATTATTGTCGTCGCCGCTTTTAACATCGTCTCCGGCCTTGTGATGCTGGTCAAGGATAAAAGCAAGTCCATCGCGGTGCTGCGCACCATGGGCGCAACGCGCGGCATGATCGTGCGGATATTTTTTATCAGCGGCGCGGCCGTGGGCGTGGTCGGAACGATTTGCGGAATTTTGTTGGGCGTGACCTTCGCGCTGAATATCGAAACCGTGCGCCAGGCTATCGAATCGCTAAGCGGCGCGGAATTATTCGCCGCCGAAATTTATTTCCTTTCCAAATTGCCCGCGCAAATCGACTGGTCCGAGGTGCTGTCGGTCACGATCATGGCGCTAAGCCTGTCTTTCCTTGCGACGATCTATCCGTCCTTGCGCGCGGC
>CAYRVJ010000026.1:0-12505 GCA_964427785.1 uncultured Alphaproteobacteria bacterium
TTACCTAAGGATTAGATATGACCGCTACCGCCATGAAAACAAAAGAAGACTTTGATGGATTTTTCTCGGAGCCATTGTCTTCCGCCGACCCGGAAATATTCGGCTCAATCCGCAAAGAATTGCGCCGTCAGCAAACGCAAATTGAATTGATTGCGTCCGAAAATATCGTCTCGCGCGCGGTGATGGAGGCGATGGGAACGCCGCACACCAACAAATACGCCGAAGGCTATCCGGGCAAGCGCTATTACGGCGGCTGTGAATTCGTCGACATCGCCGAAGAATTGGCGATCAACCGAGCCAAGCAATTGTTCGGCTGCAGCTTTGCCAATGTGCAGCCCCATTCCGGCGCGCAGGCGAATCAGGCGGTTATGCTCGCGCTGTTGCAGCCGGGCGATACTGTGATGGGGATGTCGCTGGCCCATGGCGGGCATTTGACCCATGGCTCGCCCGTGAACCTATCGGGAAAATGGTTCAAGATCGTATCCTATGGCGTGCGCCAGGATAACGCCTTGATCGACTATGACGAGGTAGAGCGCGTCGCCAAGGAAAGCAAACCCAAACTTATTATCGCGGGCGGCTCGGCCTATCCGCGCGTAATCGATTTCGCGCGCTTCCGCAAAATCGCCGACAGTGTCGGCGCGTTTTTTATGGTCGATATGGCGCATTTCGCGGGTCTTGTAGCGGGCGGCGCCTATCCGTCGCCGATTCCGCACGCGCATATCGTTACCACCACGACGCATAAAACCCTGCGTGGGCCGCGCGGCGGGATGATCCTTTCCAACGACGAAGAATTGGGAAAAAAAATAAACTCGGCGGTTTTTCCAGGCCTGCAAGGCGGGCCATTGATGCATGTCATCGCCGCCAAGGCGGTTTGTTTCGGCGAAGCCTTGCGTCCGGGATTCAAGCTATATGCCAAAAACGTGGTCGAAAATTGCCGCGCGCTGGCTGCGGTATTGGTTAAACGCGGCTTGGATATCGTATCCGGCGGCACAGATTCGCATTTGATCCTTGTCGATTTGCGGCCAAAAAAATTGACCGGCAAATTGGCCGAAGCCGCGCTGGAACACGCCGGAATGACCGCCAATAAAAACGCGATCCCGTTCGATCCGGAAAAGCCGGCGGTGACGTCGGGCGTACGGCTCGGCACACCTGCGGGAACAACGCGCGGGTTTGGCGTCGCCGAATGGCAATTGGTCGGCGAATATATCGCCGATGTGCTGGACGGCATGGCCGGAAAGTCCGAGCCGAATAAGGCCGTCGAAGACCAAGTCCGCGCCAAGGTCGAAGCGTTGTGCAAAAAATTCCCCATCTATGAAACCCTGTAATAGGACGAATCAATGCGCTGCCCTTTTTGCGGACATGAAGATACCCAGGTAAAAGACTCCCGCCCGTCCGAGGATAACGCCGCTATCCGCCGCAGGCGGGTGTGTAACCATTGCGGCGCGCGTTTCACAACCTTCGAGCGGGTGCAATTGCGCGAGCTTGTGGTAATCAAAAAGAATGGGCGGAGAGAGCCGTTTGAGCGGGAAAAGCTGGCGGGTTCCATGTCCATCGCCCTGCGCAAACGCCCCGTGGAATCCGAACGGATCGAGCGCGTGGTCAACAGCATCGTGCGCCGCCTCGAAAGCATCGGCGAAAGCGAAGTGCCGGTCGAATCCATCGGCGAGCTTGTCATGGACGCCTTGGCCAATTTGGACCAGGTCGCCTATATCCGTTATGCCAGCGTTTACCGGAATTTCCGCGAAGCCAAGGATTTCGGCGAATTTGTCGGCAAATTGGGCACGGATGAATAAGCGGTTGACCGTTAGCAGTTGACAGATGGCGATCGAAGATTAAGTTAACCGTCAACTGTCAACCGTTAACCGAGTTATGTTCCAGCAAATCTTCATCAATTGCGAACGGATCGTTTTAAACGCCCTGGGCAATCCTGCCGGGGTGGAGCTTTTTAACACGCTGAGCAATATCTTGTTTTTCGCCGTCGCCTATATTTTATGGCGGCAAAAACGGGCGGCTTATGGCCGCAACAAGGATGTCGAGGCGCTGATTTTCCTGATCCTTCTGATTGCCATAGGCAGCACGCTGTTTCATGCCACGGCAATGGTCTGGGCGGTGATATTGGATGTCGCGCCGATCATAGTTTTCATCGGCTGTTATCTGGTTTTATTCGTGCGCCGGATCATGGGAAAATCCACGCTTGTGGCGGCAATGGCCGTTGCCGCGGTGATCGCGATGAACATCGCTATACGTTTCCTGTTCGAGCGCGGCGCGTTGAATTGGGCTTATGTATTCTTCCCGATTATTTTCTGTCTGATTTTAATGACGGGGTATCTTTATAACAAACGCCACCCATCCCGGCATTTGGTCGCGGTTGGAACAGGGTTTTTCGCGTTTTCGGTGTTCATGCGCACGATTGATATGTATTTATGCCATGTCTGGCCTTATGGGCTGCATTTTATGTGGCATGTGCTTAACTCGGTCGTGTTGTATGTCATCACACGCAGCATGTTTCCCGATAAAATTCAAATTAGAAAGTAATCATGCCTATACGCGATCAGCACTTTATGACGCTTGCGTTGCAACTGGCCGGGCGCAATATGGGGCAAACCTATCCCAATCCATCCGTCGGCTGTTTGATCGTAAAATCGAACCAGATTCTTGGGCGCGGAGTAACGGCAAATAGCGGCAGGCCGCACGCCGAAACCATCGCGCTGGATCAGGCGGGCACGGGGGCGAGGGGAGCAACGGTTTATGTCACGCTAGAGCCTTGCTGCCATCACGGCAAAACGCCGCCCTGCGTTGATGCTCTGATCCGGGCGCGCGTGGCGCGCATAGTTATTGGCAGTCTTGATCCGAACCCTTTGGTTGCGGGGCAAGGCGCGGAAAAATTGCGCCAAGCGGGAATAGAAGTCAAAACAGGCGTTTTGGGCGGCCTTGCCGCCCACCTGCATCAAGGTTTTTTTTCGCATATTGAAACCACCTTGCCGGCCGTGACTTTGAAGCTTGCGACCAGCCGGAACGGGTATATGGAAACGCGCGGTGCGGGACGCAGATGGATTACGGGCGAAATCTCGCGGGCGCATGGGCGTTTCCTGCGCGCCAGGCATGACGCGATTCTTGTTGGGATCAATACGGTTCTGGCCGACGATCCGATGCTGAACATCCGGCTTGCCGGGCAAGAAGACCGCGCGCCCTTAAGGGTTATTCTGGATTCCAATTTGCAACTGCCCGTTGAATCCAAAATCGCGCAAAGCGCGCGGTGCTATCCAACTGTAATTTTTTGCCAGAACCCAGACAAGAAAAAATTCCTTGCCTTGCAGCAATTGGGCATAGAAATACTAAACATCGAAAAGCCGGATTTTATGCTTGTAGCAAAAACGCTCGGCGAAAAATCCATTACTTCGGTTTTGGTCGAAGGCGGGCTGAAAGTGGCGCAATCGGCACTGAAAAGCGGCCTGGTGCGGGATATCTATTGGTACAGATCCCCCTTGTCTGCGGGGCCGGGGGCGAGCCATAATATTCTGGCGCAAAACCCGTTTAGCGGCTACGATCTGCGCCATTCCAGGCGATTAGGGCAGGATAGCTTATATGTTTACAGGACTGATTCGTAATCTCGGCGAAATCCAGAATGTCGCAAACCAAAATGGCTTGCGGATTTCCATCGCGCACAAGCTCGACTTGCCTGTGGCTTTGGGCGATTCCATTGCTTGCAACGGCGTCTGCCTTACGGTTGCGGCGATGAATGGCGATGTACTGCAATTCGACGTCTCGCCCGAAACCATCGCCAAAACCACCGCCGGAAATTGGAAAAAAGGCACGCCGATTAACCTTGAGCCGTCGCTTAGGCTGGGGGATTTCCTGGGGGGGCACTTAGTGTACGGCCATGTCGACGGAATTGCCGAATTGGCCTCTATAGTCCCGGAAAATGGCTCTTATAGAATCTCTTTTAAACCGCCGGGAAATCTGGCAAAATACCTTGCGCAAAAAGGCTCTGTAGCCCTTGATGGCATATCGCTTACCATCAATGATTCCAAGGGGGATGAATTTTCTGTAATGATAGTTCCCCATACTTGGCAGGAAACCAATTTGCGGCATTTAAAGCCCGGCGATAAGGTGAATTGCGAAATCGACATCATCGCCCGCTATGTGGAAAAAATGATAGGCGCAGACAACAAAGGAATATGACATGTCCGCACAACCAAAACCCGCTTTGCAAATAGTCCCATCAAGCAGCGACATCAAGCTTTCGCCTATCGACGACGTGCTGGCCGATTTGCGCCAAGGCAAGCTTGTTGTGATCGTCGATGACGAGGACCGCGAAAACGAAGGCGACTTGATCATCCCTGCCGCCACGATCACGCCCGAGGCAATAAATTTCATGTCCAAATTCGGACGCGGCTTGATTTGCATGCCGATGCTGAAAAGCCGCGCCGATGATCTGGGATTAAGCATGATGCCGCGCCACAATGTCGGCCCCGATGGAACGGCTTTTACCGTTTCGATAGAGGCGCGGGACGGCGTGACCACCGGTATATCCTGCGACGACCGTGCGCGCACCATCCGCGTTGCCGCCGATCCCAAGATGACCAAAAACGACATTGTCACCCCCGGCCATGTTTTCCCGCTGATCGCAAAAGAGGGCGGGGTTCTGGTGCGTGCAGGACACACAGAAGCGACGGTTGATCTCGCGCAAATGGCGGGATTCTATCCTGCAGGGGTTTTGTGCGAGGTGTTGCAGGATGACGGATCGATGGCGCGCTTGCCGGATCTAAGCCGGTTTTGCGGCCAGCATGGCCTGAAATTGGCGTCCATCGCCGACTTGATCGCCTATCGCTTGCAGCGCGAAAGCCTGATCGAGCGCGTGTCGCGCGGCGAAATAAAAAGCATTTATGGCGGCGTGTTCCAGGCGATCACCTATCGCAACAAGGTCAACGGGGCGGAACATATCGCGCTGGTTAAGGGCGACGTAGCCAAGGGCAATCTAGAAAAAAATCCGGTGATGGTGCGGATGCACCGTTACGACGTGATGGAAGACGTATTCGGCAGCATCGCCGAAGGACGCGGCGGCTTGTTGCAGCAAGCGATGCGCAAGATCGCCGAAAGCGATTGCGGCATTTTGGTGCTGCTGCGCGACCAAGAAGGCGTCTTGCCGTCGGAACAAGGCACGGCGGCGCATAATCTGCGTTCTTACGGCGTCGGCGCGCAAATCTTGCGCGATCTTGGCGTGGAACGCATGGTGGTGTTGACCACGCAAAAGAAAACCGTCAAGGCGCTCGAAGGCTATGGCATGGAAATCGCCGACCAAATCCTGATAGGCGTCTAAATGATCTTGATTGCCGAAGCGCGGTTTTACACCGACATCGCGGACACGCTGGCGAACGCCGCCATCGCTGCGTTGGACCGCGCCAAGGCCAGTTATGAACGCATCGAAGTGCCCGGATCGTTCGAGCTTCCCGCCGCGATTTCTTTTGCCGCGCAATCTGGACGTTATGCCGGGTTCATCGCTTTGGGCTGCGTGCTGCGCGGGGAAACCAGCCACTATGATATCGTGTGCAACGAGGTCGCGCGCGGAATGCAGGATTTAGCGGTAAATCGCGGTTTGGCGCTTGGATTCGGCGTTATTACCGCCGAAAACGAACAGCAGGCCTGGGCCCGCGCCAAGGCGGATGGCGAAAACTATGGCGGCAGGGCGGCATTAGCCTGTTTGCGCATGATCGAGCTGAAAAATAAATTTAAAGGTTGATTTTATACCATGACATTGGCATTAGCTTCTTCCATGCAGCAAAACCCGCAAAAAAGAACGCTCGCCCGCCTTTCGGCGGTCCAGGCTTTGTACCAGCAATCCATCGCCGAGCAATCGGGCGAGGAGGCGGTTAACGATTTTTTCAGCCATCATTTTGAAACCCGTATGGGCGATGTGTCCTTGGCATCGATAGACCAGGAACTATTCCTGGATCTGGCCAAGGGCGCGGCCAACCGGCTTGCGGATATCGACCAGATGATAGAGCAGAATTTGGCCGAAGGCTGGAGCGTGGATCGGCTGGATTCCGTGCTGCGCGCGATTCTGCGCGTTGCGATTTACGAGCTGTGGTGCAGGGCCGATATCCCGCCCGCCGTAACCATCGGCGAATATGTCGGCATCGCCCATGATTTTTATGATGGCACCGAGCCGAAATTCATCAATTCCGTCCTCGACAAGCTTGCGCGCACGCTACGCGGCGACGGGGCGATGAAGCCTGTCGGCAGTCGATAGTTTTTGCAAATATCGAAAAAATCCCCTCCAGGCCTGCCGGGCGATATATGCCTGCGGGCATTCCCGGGGCATAGGGCACGGCGATAACGGCCTAGAGGGGCGAGTTGTCCCAGGGAGGACCTCTTAAAAACTCTAGGCCGCTTTGCGTCCAGGCAGCTGATCCATAACCGATTGCGCCAGCACCAAGCCGTATCGCAATTCCAAATATTCTTGCAAAGCCTCGTCGCTTAGCGAATTCCAGTCTTTGTTTTTGCAGCCGCCTTTGGCCGGGCCTTGCGCTCTGCGGGATTGAAGGCCGCGCAGGGCGGATTGATGCTGGCGGTATTGCCGCAAAGCCGCGCGGATTTTTTTCAAGAAAAGGGGGTTGGTGCGCGGGGCGTTCCACAGTTGCGACCGGCGCAAATAATCCGCCCTCGCAAGCCAGTTGCGGTATTGGTAAACCAGCTCCAAAACATCCATGCGGTAAAAAGCGACCAGCGATCGGGTGCGTTTTAACTGCAGGCTGTAAGGCAGTTCTTGCTCGGCGCCATAAGCCGAATAAGCCTCGGCATAGGCGGAATCCGCCTGGGTAAAAGATACTTCCGACATTCTGCTCTCCTCGTTAATGCTCGCGTTTTTTTATTTGTATCCTTAATCGATTCACGGAGCTTAGGCGGAGAATATGAATAGAAGGTTAATTTGTCAAGCAAAATTCTATATTTAAGTACTTAAAATTCTATTTTAGCTATAAAGATCAATAATAATGCCTATAAAATATAGTTTTATTGAATTTTAAGTTGAAAAATGAACCGGATTTTAGTAGCTATAGCCTATAAATAAAACAAGAGAATAAAAATGGACCGTTACCAATTAGCGGCCGCCCGGGGAATGTTAGGCTGGTCTTTGAAAGAACTTTCAAAGCGCACCCATGTCACCGTCGAGGCCATCAATAAATTCGAGCGCGGGGGCGTCGACAATCCCCGTAAATCCACTATTCAAGCCCTGCGCGACGCATTTGAAAGCGAAGGGATAGAATTTATCGAGCAGTCGGGGATAAGGCGGCGCGATAATTCACTAATAGAATTTTCAGGAGAAGATTCCTATCAAAAATTAATTGAGCATGCCCTTGCCTCTTTAAAAAATAGAAACCAAGAAATGTGGGTTCTATTTGGGGAAGATTCAAAATCAACAGAAAATGTAGTCGATGTTGAATTGCGCCTTCGTAAAAAAGGCATCAAGATGAAATTTCTAGTTTCCGATGCTAATAGTTATTTGCGCTATCCTTTAAAAGAATATCGGGCAATTCCTGAAAGGTTTTTTTATAATAATCCGATTGTAATTTATGATGAATTTGTTGGCATGTTTTACCCCGATCAAATGAAATCGGAGATAAGAAAGCATAAAGGTCTTGCTGCTTGTATGGCGAATTTGGCAAGTCTTATTTATAATCACAGCAAAATTCCTTTGCAAACCACATGCGAGGACGGCCATGACTAACTACAAAGTTGAGGTCAGAGGAGCGGATTGGCGCTTAAGGAAAAAAGAATCTGCCAGCTTGCTGATTAGTGTTGGGCAAGAATATTGCGAAGGAGCAAAATTACAGGCGACGGTCGATTGGGTTAATAAAAATTTCTCAAATTGCTTTATTGATATTGCGGATACTCTTCAAAGACATAACTTAATTGCTCTTCAAGATATGAGTGAATTCGATGCAGATCACGCCTCTAAAATAGCAGGCCAAGAATGGATTGAACGCAATATTAAATTTATAGAAGCACTTGCTGTTCCATATGCGATTCGACGTTGGGACGAGTGGCGGTTACATCCTAATTTTGATTCTACACTAAAAAATGTACATAATCTGTATGCAATAGATACTAGCTTTAAAGAAGCATTAGACTTAGATGTGCAAGGGTTCATTGCACGCAGACAGATGGATGGTTCGTTGCAAGATGAAAACACAATTGTCAAAATGGAAAAAAGCAGTGGGCTTTTCATCCTCGAAGAAATAGCAGCAAGCATTTTAATGGGCAATGCATGTCCCGCTTCTGTGATTTATAATGCCAAAGAGCTTCTGGCATATAATTATGTAAGAAAAGGTCAAGCTTGTGCTCCCGCTGGTTTAGAAAAGTTGGATTATATAAGAATTACATTCCGGGCCAGGTCTTCGGCTTATTGTGTTCCTATTGAACAGGCGGCATAAGGCGATAGCATTTTGTGCTTAGGCCTTTTATACTCCTCCCCATGCCCGAATTCGCCCTTATCGACAAACATTTCCGCCCGCTGACTGCCGGGTTTGCGGGCGCGTTGGATTTGCGCGATGACGCGGCGGTTTTGTCCGTGCCGCCGGGGCAGGAGCTGATCGTCACCAAAGACATGATCGCATCTGGCGTGCATTTCATCGGCGACGAGCCGCCCGCGCTGATCGCGCAAAAGGCGCTGCGCGTCAACCTGTCCGATCTCGCCGCCAAGGGCGCAGCGCCTTATGCCTATAGCCTTGGTTTGGGTTTGCCGGGAATGGAAGAAAGCTGGGTCGCGTCATTCGCCAGCGGATTGGCGCAAGATCAAAAGCAATACAGCATTTCGCTTTGCGGCGGCGATACCGTTAAAACCGAAAATGATATTTTGATTTCCGTTACCGCCTATGGGCTTGTCCCACAGGGCGCAATGGCACGCCGCGCCAGCGCGAGACTCGGCGATACGATTTTCGTAACAGGCAGCATCGGCGATGCCGGGTTTGGTTTGCGCATTTTGCAAAACAACGCGCCGCGATTGGACGATGAAGCGCGCGATTTTCTAATCGAAAGATACCGTTTGCCGACTCCGCGTGTAGGGCTTGTCGCGAGCCTTTCGCAGGAAAATCTAATCCATGCTTCAATCGACGTTTCCGACGGGCTTTTGTCCGATTTGCGCCATATTTGCGCCGCTTCGGGGGTGGGGGCGGAAATTATGCTTGATAAAATGCCGCAATCTTTGGCGGCCAAAGAATTTCTTAACAAATCCTCTATAGAATCAAAGGAATTGCTCGGCTTTGGCGACGACTATGAAATTATACTCACCGCCCCTGAAAGTGAATCGGCCATGATTCAAAAGATCGCGGAACAGCTGGAAATTCCGGTAACGCCGATTGGTCGTATTGTAAAAGACGGTTTCAGATTATTGGACGGGGCGCGACAGGAAATAAAGATTGAAAAATTCGGATTTGAACATGCGGTATAAATTTCTTGCGCTTATTATTCTGCTGGCAGTGTTTGCGCCATGCGGCGTTTATGCCGAAGAAGCCGCGCCGGAAAAAACGCCGGCAAAAGAAGCTCCCGCCGAAGAAGCGCCCGCCGAGGAGGCTGCCCCGACAGAGGGCGCCGAAGGCGATGGCACCAACGCCGCCTATCGCGGCCCCTTTATAGAGCTGAAGCAGATCAATGTGGTCGGGATTTACCGTGGCCAGGCGGTGCGGCACATGAATTATATCATCGTGCTGGAAATGCCGGACCAAGCCCAATACAATTATGTCTTGGACAAGGTTGAAATATTGCGGTCGGCCTTTGTTGAAGAATTGCATGTGATCGGCTCGACCCAGCGTGGTGCGCTGCTGCGCGATTTTGGGTATGTTAAGAAACGGCTTATGATTATCGGCGAAAAATTGCTGGGGCCGGGCCATTTGAAAGACATTTTGGTAAAATCCAGCTTTGGGCGCCTATTGCCGGAATTTTACGAAAGCCAGCCCAATTCCCGGCAAAATCCGCAATAAACCGACATTTTAGCGGGGTTGCAATAATATCTTTTTAGGATATAATCTAATCCTAAGAGAAAAATGCGATACAAAATTTTACATCAATTGGCTCATTTGACGCCAGACGCGCCGCACGCTCACCTGCTGGCGGCGGTGCCCCATTTTGATGCCCTCGTGGCGAATGGCCGGGTAGAGGCGGCAAGAAAAATTTTTGCAGGCTCCACGCAGAAAGATAGGGAAAAATTTATTGCCTCTATCCAAATCTACTCTGCCGGTGTCGATAATATTTCAGCATTAATTCCAGATTTTTTAGAAGTCTCGCGCGCAAGCGACGATCCCGTCACCCATTGCGCCGTGCTGGCTATGCTGGCCTATACCGGGCAGGCGGATCTTTTGGATCAGGCTATCACCCGTGTTAAAGAGAAAAATATCGAGATTGTAGAGGGCTGGTCAGCTGCGCTGTATACGAATATTCAGGGCAGGGCGGAAAAATCCGTGCAGGATGTTTTGCTGAACCGCTTTGCCGCCGAGGCGAATAAAGTTTCGGAAGATGGAAAAACCATTTGTGATACACATTACATGAATGTGATGGAAGAGATTATTATGCAAAGGTTTAGCAAAACAGCAAAAGACCAGACCCCCGGTAAAAAACCTGATGACCAAAGGCTTGTTGCCCTGATCGACCAAGAAAGATTTTACTCTGTAATGTTAAAGTACATAGTCGGTTTTGGACAGAAAGCGGGGTTGTATATTTTTAAGGATGATGAGCTGGAATACGCATTTCAAAACCTTCCTATCAAAAAATTTATTTCCATTTTTTGCAATTTTTTTGGCTCCGCCCGCCCGATCAGCAGAGACCAGTCGATAGAGTATTTCTGGAAAATATATGAGAAATTGGGAACGGAGCGTCGAAAGAAAGATTTTGTCTTGCGCATTTTCCGCGCCGCCTGCATTTCCAATGACGGTTTTCTGTTTCATGCGTTTGGCGATATCAATGATATCGACAACTCGAATCCGTCTCAGAAAACGGCTTATGGCTGGCTTGTGTCTTTGGATGAAAATACGCTGACTTTTCGGCAGAAATATTATATGCGATTGTTAAAGGGAGCTAAGGAGGCATGGGAATCCCTGACCAAGTCGGCGCAAGCAATACAAGAAACTTTTACAGAAATAGAAGCGTCTAGACTTAAAGATCCACCACATCCTGAATTAAAACATTACCCGGAATTTGGATTCAGCCGCGACGTCTATGACGCCGTTCTTCCCGCGATGCAAATGGCGGCGTCAATCGAACAAAGCGGCATCGGCCCGCTTTGCGCGTACAAGCTTGCTGTATTGTTCGACGATCCCAAAAAGGCGGCAAGATTTTTGGATGTCTATGCCAATCATGGCGCAAAGCAGCCTATTCACGATCTGCTAAATTATAATTTTTGTGACTGTGGTTGGAGCCCCAAAGCATGGGGTGATTTGGCGTTAAGATACGGGCCGAAAGCGCTTACATTAATCGGCCGCGCCGACGATATTGAAAAAGAACTGGGCCGTGCACCAAAATCGCTGGAAGAAATAAAAGAAGCTGCCACGAAAGCGGTCTATAAAAAATCCGCCCAGTTTCCAGAATTTGCCGCCCTGTGCCTGGAACATGGCATTGCAGAAAAAGTTTTTGACAAGCACATCAAAACCGCTCGCAAGGCGGCAGAAAAAAAGACCGATCACATCCCGAATATAGGCATCGACGGCGCGGATTATGGCTATCCGGGCTATAGCCTTGAAAAATTGCCCTGCGGCGATTTGCGCGGGCTTGTTTTGGGTGCGATCACCGATGATTGCCAATACATCGGCAATAACGGCCAGGTTTGCGCGGTGCATGGTAGTGTTTCGGAATTCGGCGGGTTTTATGTTTTGCGCAAAACAGATAAAAAAGGAAAGAAAAATATAGTTGGGCAAAGCTGGGTCTGGATCGGATCGAAAGGCGAAGTTGTTTTCGACAGTATCGAGGTCATGGCCGAGGCTTATCATGCGCCCGCCGTTGTGTTGTATAAAATGGCGGCCGATCAAATGATCGCGGATGGAAAATTCAAAGAAATAAGATTGGGCGCGGGTGGAAGAACGCCCGTAAATCTTCCTTTTCCTATAATCCAGGCAGAGGAAGCAAGCGTGCCAATGGATATTCCGCCTTTCCGGTATGTTGACCCGGATACGGGACAAAGAAGCGGCGACAGTCTTATGCAGTATTCCTTGGCCATGATATCTGTATCCAATGATAATCCGGCTTCGCAAAAATGGGCGGATATTATTCGGCAAGCCCAGGAATTTGCCGAGATAAGGGCTGGGGCAGGGCAACCCGCTCAAATAAGGCTGCATGACGAAAGACAGCTTGTCGCCACCCGATAATTCATATCAACGGCTCAACCTTAGCGGCCTCGTCGAAGCCGAAGGCGAAGACGGGTGTATCGAAGGATCGGCAGCAAAATCCCCACCCCAAAACAACTTCGTTGTTTTGGGGTGGGAATTCTGTTGCTCCGCAACCACCGCCTCCCTAACCCTCC
>CAYRVJ010000027.1:0-12286 GCA_964427785.1 uncultured Alphaproteobacteria bacterium
GCAAGCTGTCCGCCGCTGGCTCTAAGGCGGAAACCCGCGCCGCTGGGCAGGCGCAAAATCACGCTTTGCTGCGCTTGGCTGGCCTGGACTTTGGGGTGCAAGTGAAAACGCAGGCAAAATGGCAAAATTTCCCTGATCCCGTTTTGCGATCTTTCCACATAATCTTCGCCGCGCAAATCATCGCCCTGCTGGTTGATGTAAATCCGCCTGGTATGGGACAAGGTGGAATCTTGGCCAACCCATTCCGCCTTGGCTTCGAGCCAATGATATCCGTTCGCCGCCTTACGCTGGCTGGTGATGCGCGCGGGCAATGGCTGATGCGGAAGATTTAAAATGTCCAAGGTCGATCTTGCCCCCGCGATTTTGCAAGCATTTTCCCATGCGCCGCCCTTGGCAAGCCCGCTGCCGCAATTGACGATGACACGCTCGCGCGCAAGGCTCATTTCAAAACTTAGAGGCGGGTGCGGCAAATCGCCGTCTTGGGCTTGCCCGGCGTCGAAAATCACGAGGCTGCGCCCGGCCTGCATGCGGTACCATCCTGATTCTTCCAAAAAATCCGGGCTGCGGCCTTTGATATTGGCGGCGGACAGCATGACATCAAGATTGCCAGCCTGTTCTTCGAACGCGTCGTAAAAAGCAGCAAGCCCGCCGTCGCCATGGCGCATAAAGCGCAAGCCCCGCGCTATCGCCGGGATCGAGGACGAAAGATTGGGCGGCAGTTTCAAATTCATCTGGGTGAATAGCGCGCGGATTTCCAGAAGATCGCGCAAGATATGCGCTTGCTGCCCCGGGCAGCGGCCTGCATGAATACCGTCGCTTAGTATTTGCTGGTTGATGGCGTCTTCCAGCTCTAGCGTCACAGCCTCGGCGTCGACGGGGCTGTCGGGCAGGGCGTGCGCCGCGTAGAGCAGCGCCTTTAATATTTTTATCCTGTCTTTGGAGTTTTCCAGCTTGGGATATATGCGCAGTAAATGCCGCAATTGCCGCATCAGGCTTTGGAAAAAACTTTTTTGGAATTGTTCATCGCCGCTGAACGTAAAGAACGCATATTGCGTCAGCCACATATAAATCCGGTCGGCAAGAATTCTCGGCGCCCAGGATTTTTCGCACCAATCGCTGAATTCTTGCGTCCATGCGTGAATCCACTCCCGCCCCAATTGCCGCGCCGCGTCACCGCCCACGGCGTGCAGATGTTTCAGCCAGTAAAATCCGTGGAATTCTTCTTCCGCCAGAGGCGCTGCGGCAAGATTTTGCCAAGGTTTTGCGCGCCCAACTTTGTGCAGCAAGCCGGCCAAGGGCAGACGGCAAGACAATATCTGCGCGCCGAGCGCGGCGTCGCCGCCCCAGGGATCGCGGAAATTCCGTGCAAGGTAACTCGGCGCAGGCCCGTTCAGCCGCGCCGAATATAGCGGATTGTTATAGCTGAGATTTTTCAGGCTGGATGCAAGCTTGTTATGCCAGCTGTCCGTGGCGGCGGTTTTTTTCGCTTTTTGTGCGGCCATGGCCATGGCCCTTTTTATGTCCGCCCGCGCCCGCAGCGCAAGGCAAGGATGTTTTGGGCGTATTGGCCCGTCCCGCCGCTAAAAGCGGCATTGCCCGCGACCAAAACGCTTGCGCCGGCGTCGATTACGGTTTTTGCGGTTTCTGCATTGATGCCGCCATCGACTTCCAGTTCTATGTCGCGGCTTTGCGCATCGATCATGGTGCGGATCTGCGCGATTTTCGGCACTTGGCCTTCCATGAATTTTTGGCCGCTGAAACCCGGCTCTACCGTCATTACCAAAACCAGATCCACAAGCGGAATAGCATCTGCGATAGCGGTCGCGGGGGTGTTGGGCTTAAGCGTTACGCCGGGTTTTTTGCCCAGATCGCGGATCATTTTCAGCGCGGCGGCAAGCTTGCCCTTTTTATCGGGCAAATGGTCCCATGATTCCACATGCAAGGTGATGATATCGGCCCCCGCATCGGCAATGGCCTTAATATGGTTTTCCGGGGATACGATCATCAGATGCGCGTCGAAAACCCGTTTGGTAAGGCCGCGCCAGCCCTTGATGACAGGCGCGCCGAAGGTCAAATTCGGCACGAACACATTGTCCATTACGTCCAAATGGAACCAATCCGCGCCTGCATTTTCCATGGATTGTATTTCTTCGCCATACCGGGCAGGATTGGCGGATAACAAGGACGGCGCGATTTTTATACCCTGCGTTTTCATGAGGATGTTTTTAACACCTTATTCTTTGGCCTGCAAGCGCGCGGCGTAAAACCCATCCATTCCGCCGATATCGGAAAGATCGCAAGGCAGCGTGCGCAAATCGCCCTTAGGCGTCAGCAATTCGGCGAATCCGCCGATTTCATCGGCCTTGACCGGGACCCGGGCGAAATGCGGATTTTGCTTTAGGAATTTTTCGATTACGTCTTCGCCCTCTTGCGCTTGCAGCGAACAGACGGCATAAACCAAAATCCCAGAAGGGCGCAGAAATTCGGCCGCGCGCGTTAAAAGCCGCGTTTGCATGGCCGAGGTTTTTTCCACATCATCGGGCCGTTTCAGCCAGGCGATGTCGGGATGCCGCCTTATGGTTCCGGTCGCGGTGCAGGGCGCATCGAGCAAAACAAAATCAAATTTTTTATCGGTATTCCATTGCCCGGCATCGGCCTTTACGATTTCCGCGCTTAGCCCCAGGCGGCCAAGATTTTCCTCAAGCCGCTTCAAGCGCGGCTCTGAAATATCAAGCGCCGTCACTTTCGCGCCCAGCGCCGCGAGTTGCGCGGTTTTTCCGCCCGGCGCGGCGCAAAGGTCGATTGCGGCTTTTCCAGAAACATTGCCGAACAATTTCACCGGCAGAGAGGCCGCAAAATCCTGCACCCACCAGCCGCCTTCGTCAAAGCCTTCCTTGTGCGCGATTTGCCCGCCGGTTTTGACGCGCAACGACCCGCCCGGCAGAATGTTCGCGCCAAGCCTTTCGGCCCATAACTCCGCATCCGCCTTGACCGTGATGTCAAGCGGCGGTTCGGACAGATGGGCATTGCCTATGGCGCGCGCGACATCCTCGCCGTAGCTTTGCGACCATAGGGCGTAAAGCCATTCGGGCGTATTTATCTTGCCCGCGTTTTGCTGCAATATCCAATTTTTGCCTTCGTTCTGAACCCGGCGCAGCACCGCGTTAACAAGCCCCTTGAGTCCCGGCATTTTTTTGCGCGCGCAAAGTTCGACGCCGAGATGAACCGCCGCATGCGGCGGGGTTTCCAGGAATAAAAGCTGCGCTATGGAAATCCGCAAAATATCCTTGGCCATTTCGGCGTTCTGCGGCAAGCCGCGTTCCAGGCATTTTTCGATCACGGCGTCGATCTGGCCGAGCCGCCGCAAACCGGTCGCAAGGATCAGGCGCGCAAATCCCCTGTCGGGCGCGGACAGGTTTTGCAATTTTTCGGATTTTTCAAGCGCCATATCCAGCGGCGTGTTTTTGTGCAGAACTTGCCGCCAGATATCCAGCGCGATCAAGCGGGTTTCAAGCCCCGGCGGATTGGTTGCCGCCATGGTTATCGCCAGATGGTTGCGGCGGATGTATCGCCGCCTTGCGCCATAGATTCGAGTTTTTGGATGCGCAAAGCCACCGGCGGATGGGTTGAAAACAGCGCGTCCATCTTATAGGCATTAAGCGGGTTTACGATGAACATATGCGCGGTGGCGGGATTTCTTTCCGCCGCGAAATTCGGCGCGCGGTGCGACGATATCTTGCGCAAAGCCTCCGCCAGCCACAAAGGATGGCGGCAGATTTTCGCGCCGACTTTATCGGCTTCGTATTCGCGCGCCCTGGATATGGCGAATTGTACCATCGCGGCGGCCAGCGGCGCAAGGATCGCGGCAAAAATCACGCCCATCGCACCCATCGGATTGTTGCGGTTGTTGCTCGATCCGAAAAACAGGCCGATATTCGCCAAGGCGCCGATCGCGCCAGCAAGGGTCGCCGTGATCGTCATGGTCAAGGTGTCGCGGTTTTTTATATGCGCGAGTTCATGCGCGATGACGCCCGCTAGTTCCTCATGCGTCAAAACGCGCATCAGCCCGGTTGTGACCGCGACCGCGGCGTGTTCCGGGTTGCGGCCTGTGGCAAAAGCGTTGGGCTGGTCGTTTTGCATAATATAAAGCTTGGGCATCGGCAAGCCGGCCGATGTCGCAAGCTGCGCCGTCAGATTGTAAAGATCGGGCGCGGTCTGCTCGCTTACTTCTTTTGCGCCATACATCGACAAAACCATTTTGTCGGAAAACCAATAGGCGAAAAGATTGCCCGCGCCGGAAAACAGCAGGGCGGGCAAAACGCCGTTTTTCCCCGCGATTAAATATCCCGCCACTATCAAAAGCGCGGTCAGCGCGGCTAAAAACAGGCTGGTGCGAAGCTGGCTCATGGGGTAAAATGTATTACATCGCAAGTCCAATGCAAGGGTATTCCGAAGATGACCGATAAAATCCAAAAGCCGGAAGACAAAACCAAGCCCGCATCCCCGGCTTTGCCGCAAGGGAGCAAGGAAATCGGCGGCTATAAAGGGCCGGAGCCGACCGAATTCGGCGATTGGCAGCACAAGGGCAGGGTCAGCGATTTCTAAGCGGCGGATAGCACCGTTGACGAGTCGAAACAAAGCTTTTATGCTGCGGTATCAAGGAGAATTTGCCATGGCCGCACCCATCGATCCACAACCGCAAGATTCCGGAGCTGCGATAAGCGAATTGCAGGCTCTTATAGGATTTCATATCCCAAGACCAGGGACGCGCGGCGGGCATTTCCGGGCGGTGGATGAGCGCGCCTTAAAGCACCCCGCCGAAGTTGTTTCCATTCACGCGGGCAGAAAAGAAATTCTGGTGACATGGCAAGGCCAGACACATCGCCTGAACGTAAATAGCCACAACACGCAGATCGCCGAGGATATAGTTTCTGGCAAAGCTTTGTATACGGGCGAGGAGGCCGCATTCGGCGGCAAAGCCATAAGCGGCGATGAAAAGCATTTCCCCTGCCTCGGCCATGCGGTGTTGCATTTCGAAGATCAATTCCGCCGGAACTGGAAATATCTAAGAGATGTCCTAACCAGCCAAAGGAGCGCCGCCTAAGACGCTTTGCGCTTGGGCTTTTTTGATCTCGGATGCGCCGCGGCGTGAATTTTTCCCAATTGTTCGATTTCCATCTTGGCGTAACGTTGCGTCGTCGACAGCGAAGAATGCCCCAGCAATTTTTGCAAATTGCGCAAATCCACCCCGTTGTTTAGTAAATGCGTGGCAAAGCTGTGCCGCAACGCATGCGGCGTCGTGGTTTTCGGCAGATTCAGTTCCAGGCGCAGTTTTTGCAGCAGGTTCGCGACATAGGTGCGCTGCAGCCTTTTTCCGCGCATCCCGACAAAAAGCGCGTCGTGTGGCGCAAGCTCGAAGGGAATGGCGCGAATATATTCTTCGACCGCTGCGCAAATTTCCGGCAGAATCGGAACAAGACGCTGCTTATTCCCTTTGCCGGTGACGGTGATCTTATCGCCCGTCGGCGCTTCGGCCCGGTTCAATTTTACCGCCTCGCCGACCCGCAGCCCCGCGCCATATAAAAGCAGCAGAATCGCGGCGTCGCGCTTTTTCTGCCAATCGCCGCCCGGCGATTTCATTTTTTGCATTAAGGCCATCGCCTGGCTTTCGGAAACCGCGCGGGGAAGATGCTGCGGCAATTTCGGGCTGCGCATGGTGGCAATCGCCGCGTTCCGGCCATAACCTTTGATCGACAAGAATTTATAAAAGCCGCGCATCGTGGACATGATCCGCGCGATGCTGGCCTTGGCCTGGTTTTTGGCGTGGCGTTCGGATAAAAATCCGCGCAGATCCAAAGGCTCGACGCGCAAAAGCGTTTTCAAATCCGGCTCTTTGCCGAAGTGGCGTTTCAGGAAATCCAGAAAATAAGCGAGATCTTTTTCATAGCGCAACACGCTTTCCTTAGAAAAGCGCCGTTCTTCGGTCATATAGCGCCGCCAAGCGGAAAGGATGGCTTCTATTTTCAATGTTCCCAATCCTAAATTTCCGGCCCCAAGTTTCGGCAAGCGCCGGATTCTAATGGCCGATCATCAGCCAGTTGCGGATGGCGATTCCGGTGATTTGCCCCAAAAATCCTAAAAGTTCTCCGCTGAAACCCTGCATAGCGTCTTTGTCGCGCGATCCCAGCGCCAGCACCGCGTCCACAGACCCGTCGGCGAGGTAAAGGCGGATCAGCGCGTCGCTTTTGACCAATCCCGCGCCCGCGCCGAACAGCATCGGATCGCCAGCGATATCGCCGCGTATTTTGACCAGCTTTTGCCCCATGACGTCTTCGATGAAATAAGGGTCGATGATCTGTACGCCCGGCTGCGCTGCGCCGGGATAAAACACGTTGTCCGCCTCGATGCAAAGACTGGCGATATCGATTCCCAGATGCATGACAAGATCATTGGCCAAAATATGCAGCAGGTCTTCAAAGCAGGTAGCGGAAAGAATCGCTATCACCGCGCCATGAATCCGCTGCTGCGCCGTAGAGCTGCCGCGCCCGGAATGGGCAAGGTCCAAATTGCTTTCGCGCAGGGCGCGGTTGTCGCTTTGCAATTTGCGCAGGGCGAAATTCTGCATATTGACCACATTGCCGCCTTGGCCCGGCGCCAGGGCTTGCAGAATGTCGGGGTTTTCTTGCAGCAGCGCGGGCAGAAAATCAGGATTGGCGCGTAAATAATCCGCTATGTCCTGTGTACTTAGGGTCTTTTTGGGTTCGATGTCGGTTTTGCGGGTCATGCCTATATTTTAGGCGAACATATAAATATCCGCCATTTTAATCGTGCCAGCGGCAAAGTTTAACCCATGAAAAAAGGCAATATCCTGCCATTGGTATTGTTGGCCTTCTACGCCGTCAATGTCGATTTGCAGCATTGTTCCTTGGGCGCTGTCTTCAAACTGGATGAATCCTTCTAGCTGTTGCGGGTAAGGGGGTTCTGTCAGGCCTTCAAAGGCATAAAAATCAGAGCCGGATTCAAAATCCAGAATGTGATCTATTCCAGTGCCGTAATCTTCTATCCGGCTTGTGATAAGCTCGCGCGTTTCGCCGCAGAAAATCCAATCCGTGCCTTCACCGCCATATACCGGAATTAGGTTGCCATTTCCTTCCCCTAAAAAAATCTGATCGTCTCCTGATCCTCCGCGCAACGATCCACCGAATATATCTTCGGCATGGATGATGTCGTTGCCGCTGTTACCCCAAATATCGACATAGCCGTAACCTGCAAAAATAACATCATTTCCGGCTCCGCCAGTGACATTGGCGCTATCGCCATGAAGAACTATCGTATCGTTACCATCTTCGCCGAATACGAATATGGAATTCCAATAGCCAATGATAAGATCATCGCCGGTTCCACCGTAAACCTCGTCGCCGCCAAAAATAACGTCATTTCCGGCGCCGCCGCGAATCAAGCCGCTGCCTTCTGGGGAGTAGATAAAATCATCGCCTTCGCCGCCGTCGATATGGCCGGAAGAGTAAATAATATCGTTGCCGCCTTCCCCATAGACATACCCGCCATCAGTCAAGATAACGTCATGGCCATTGCCGCCGAATACAATGTCGTCGCCCTCTGTGTAAATGTAATCATTGCCATCGCCGCCATATAGGCGCAAATGGGTGCTGTAGTCATAATTGAAGATTTTATCATTTCCGGCGCCGGCATCAAATTCGTTGCCGGTGAATCCCGCTTCCAGCGCTTCTTCCTCGTTATAGGGCAAAATCACATAATCATTGCCTGCAAGCGCGTTATATTGAGTGCCTGCGATATAGCTGCCCGCAACGATGTGATTGAAATCCACATAATCATTGAATGCCGAAAAAAGGGGGCCAGGGGGCGAAGGACGGTATGTGTGATCGGCGAAACGCCGTTCTTCCAAGAAAATGTCCGCGAAAAGAAAAGTCAGGCACAGGGGAGGCATAGGTTACCTTTGGGCTAGAAAGCAACAATGCTAGTAGAACAAATATAAAATTCTATTAACGCTTAGCCCGATTCCTACAAAATACTCTGTCCCGTTTTCTGCCAATCGGCGGTGAATTGCGCTATGCCCTTGTCGGTCAGGGGGTGGTTGAATAGCTGGCGCAGGATGGCTGGCGGGATGGTCGCGACATGCGCCCCCATTTTGGCGGATTCGACCACATGCATCGGATGGCGCACGCTGGCGACCAGGATTTCGGTTTCGAATTCCGGATATTGGCCGTAAATTTCGCAAATATCGGCGATCAATTGCAATCCGTCCGTGCCGACATCATCCAGCCTGCCGATAAAAGGGGAAATAAAACTCGCCCCGGCTTTGGCGGCGAGGATCGCTTGGGCCGCAGAAAAACACAAAGTCACATTGACCATAATGTCCTTGTCGCGCAAGGATCTGCAGCATTTCAGCCCGTCCGGCGTCAGGGGGACTTTTACCGTGACGTTTTTTGCGATCTTTGCGAGTTTCAGCCCTTCTTTCAGCATCGTGTCGTAATCCAGCGCGGCGACTTCGGCGGAAACCGGTCCCTTTACGATCGCGCAGATTTCGGCGATGTTTTCAAGGAAATTTCCGCCGGCCTTGGCGACCAGGCTGGGATTGGTGGTCACGCCGTCCAAAAGCCCGGTTGCGGCGAGTTCCTTGATTTCCTTGATGTCTGCTGTGTCGACGAAGAATTTCATTGTATAAGGTTTCAGGTTATAGGTGTTAGGTTTCAGGTTGCGTAAAGATCAGTTATCTTGCATCTTTACTGACACCTGATAGCTGGAACCTGAAACCTTTGCAATGACATTATCCATAAAACCGGATATCTGGCAAGTCTTACTGCCGATGCCGCTGAAAGACGCGTTCGATTACAGCGGCGGCGCGGCGCCGGGCTTGGCAAGGGGCGTTTGGGTCAAGGTTCCGTTCGGCAAGAAAACGGCGGTCGGGGCGGTGTGGGAAAAGATCGATCAATCCCCTTTGCCGCCCGATAAAATCAAATCCATAGCCGAAATTTTGGATCTGCCGCCGTTAAGCGGGGATTTTTTATCCTTTCTCGATTGGGCGGCGCATTACACCATGCAGCCCAAAGGCGCGATCCTGAAAATGGCGATGGGCGAAAAGACCGTCTTCGCGCCGCCGAAAAAACCGCGCAAAAAATTACCTGTGCCGCCATGTTATCGCGCGCCCGAAACTTTATTGAATGACGCGCAACAAGAAGCGGCGCAGGATTTGTGCGGCAGCGTTAGCGCGCAGAAATTTTCCGTCACTTTGCTCGAAGGCATAACCGGATCGGGAAAAACCGAAGTTTATTTTCAGGCGGTTCACGAAGCGTTGCGCCAGGGCAAACAAGTCTTGGTGCTGCTGCCGGAAATTTCCTTGTCCAGCCAGTTTTTGCGGCGTTTCGAGCAAAGCTTTGGCGCGGCCCCGTTACTGTGGCATTCGCAATTGACCCCTGCGACCAGGCGGGAAAATTGGCTTAGCATCGCAAAGGGCGACGCCAAAGTTATTGTCGGCGCGCGCTCGGCGCTGTTTCTGCCCTATCCCGATCTTGGCTTGATCGTGGTCGACGAAGAACATGAGCAAGCCTATAAGCAAGAAGAAGGCGTGATCTATCACGGCCGCGATATGGCGGTAGCCCGCGCGCAAAAGCAGAATATTCCCATTGTTTTGGTTTCCGCCACGCCTTCGCTCGAAAGCCTTGCCAATGTGGATGCGGGCAAATACCAAAAGCTGCATTTGCCGGAACGGTTCGGCGGGGCGGCGCACCCCGAAACGCGGCTGATCGATTTGCGCGGCGATAAGATGCCTGCCGGGCAGTTTATTTCGCCGCAATTGGCGCGCGCCATGCAAGAGAATTTTGAAAAGAAGCAGCAAAGCCTTTTGTTCTTGAACCGCAGAGGCTATGCGCCTTTGACGCTTTGCCGGGCCTGCGGCCAGAGGATGCAATGCAAGAATTGCAGCAGCTGGCTGGTGGAACACGCCAGATTGAGCCGGCTGTCTTGCCATCATTGCGGATTTTCGATGCCTAAACCAAATGCCTGTCCCGCTTGCAAGGCCGAAGGCAAGCTGCATGCGCTTGGGCCGGGGGTGGAGCGTATCGCGGCGGAAGCGCAAAAAATATTGCCGCATGCGCGCATCGCCCAGTTTTCGTCCGACAGCGCGTCCCATCCCGATCAAATCGCCGCCATCGTGCAGGGCTTGGAGTTGGGCGAAATCGACGTCGTGGTCGGAACGCAGATGGTCGCTAAGGGATATCACTTTCCGAACCTGACTTTGGTCGGCGTGGTCGATGCCGATCTGGGGTTGGCGGGCGGCGATTTGCGCGCCGCCGAGCGCACCTATCAATTGCTGCTGCAAGTATCGGGCCGCGCCGGCCGCGCGGAACAGCCGGGCGTGGTGTATCTGCAATCCTATCAGGGCGAGCATCCGGTGATGCAGGCGCTGTTGAATCAGGACGCCGAAAAATTCATCGCCCTGCAAATGGAAGAACGCAAGGCGCTGCATATGCCGCCCTTTGCCCGGCTGGCGTCGGTCATCCTGTCTTGCGAAAAAGAAAATATGGTCCAGCAGTACGCGGCGCAGCTGGCACAGCGCGTGCCCAAGGACGTCAAGGATGTAAGGGTTTTGGGGCCGGCGCCGGCGCCGCTTGCGGTATTGCGTGGCCAGCACCGGATGCGCTTTCTGATTAAGGCGCCAAAAAACTTTCCGATCCAGTATTTCATCGCGCATTGGCTGCGGCAAATAAAAAAACCCGCGAATCTGCGGGTTTTAGTGGATATCGATCCTTATAATTTTATCTAGCGCCGTCTGCGGTTCGCCAACATTCCCGCCGCAAGCAGCAGCGCGGCGCCGGACGGTGCCGGGGCGTAGGACAGGGTGAATGCGGTTTCAGGCGCGCTTACCATAAATTGCCACTGATTCGTCGTGGTGTTAAAGGCGTATGCGCCATGGGTTCCGTTATGCGGCGCTTGCAGGTGCACCGCGCCCGGCGTCGCGCCGCCGGGAAGAAGGCCATAATCGCTGCCCAAATCCATCGCTGCGCCAAAGAAATAAGTTTGTCCCGGCGTCAACTGGATAATTTCAGAAAAATTGGCGCTTAGCGCATAGTAATTCGCGGCATAAGATTGTCCGTTCGGCGCGATAAAGGGATAAGGCGACGGCGTCGATTGCATATCGGTCAATACCAAATTGCCTTGGCCTAAAACGCCCCAATTCATGAATGTCGGCAGCCCGCTGATTTGATCCTGCAGGAAAATGCCGAAGAAAATGGTTTTATCCATCGGGTTAACGTCCGCAGGCGCGGTCAAATAAAAAGTCGCCCGGTCGATCAGCCCATCGCCTTGCAAGGTGAAATCGTCAACCAACCTGACGCCGCCGTCATTGGGAAATCCGAGGGGATAAATAACCTGAGAATAATTATGGAATCCTAGCCCCGATGTGTTGTCCCAAACATCGGCCTGCGCCGCTGTCGCGCCTAAGAAACTTACGGCGATGCCGGATGCAAACAATCTTGTGGAGGTTTGGGATGGGGTCATGACAGGAATCCTTTTTTATAAAATCGGCAAAAACTGCCTTCTGTTATAGCTCATATCATAAAAAAGCAATAGGGTTTTTACTCAATCCGGCAATATCAGAACATTATTGTATGTTTCTGCCATTTTGCGTGATTTTCGGGGTTAACGGGAAAGTGTGTTTGAGCAAAGCGCCGCGGCCAAAGCCATTACCGCAACTTTTTTGGATTCCACCGCAACGGCAGCAAGGCCTTTTTGCCGTGCCTCCGTATTGACCGCGACCCAAGCGGTTTCCAGGAATCGGGGTGAGGCTCTCAGCGCCTCAATCCGGGTTCCTAAGGGCGGTAATTTAGGATCACTATCATTTAATCTTGCGCATTCAATCAAAAATTTTGCGGCAATATCCGCCTGTTCGGGCGAAAGGCCGGAATCAATATCGACCCCAAATGTATTGCGGCAGACGCATTGCTGAAATAGCTGCCCATCACATTGCAGAATTTGCGCTATTTCCGTTTTTAAATGCGCGATGAAATCGGAATCGCAAGCGCCGGATGCCGCCTGTACCACATGCGCGGGCGGTTTGGGCGGCAATTTCGCAAAAAATAGATCTAATCCGCTGGTAGCCATCTCGTATCTCATCTTTATCGTGTTTTTTTTCACCATAGAAGTTTATTTCTTTAAGAGCAACAACAAAAAATCTTTCTCCTGGCATAATCCGCCCAAAGACTTTGAAAAAACGGCATAATCCGCTTGCGCAAGATTGTTGCATATGCTA
>CAYRVJ010000028.1:0-12247 GCA_964427785.1 uncultured Alphaproteobacteria bacterium
GCGGCCCCCCGGCTTTCGGCCCCGTGCCGGAAAGCCCCATGCCGCCGAATGGCTGTACGCCGACAACGGCGCCGATCATATTGCGGTTTATATAGATATTGCCCGCCCGGATTTTTTGAGACAGGAAATTCGCCGTTTCCTGTATTCGGGTATGCACCCCAAAGGTCAAGCCATAGCCAGACTGATTAATGTCGGATGCGATTTTCGATAAATCCTCTGCCCGGTAACGGACGATGTGCAGAACAGGGCCGAAAAACTCTTTTTCCAGCTCAAGGATGGATCCTATTTCTAAAATCGCCGGGGCAAAAAAACTGCCCTTGCCGCAATCTTCGCCCAGCTCCGCCTGGAAAAGCAATTTCCCGGCCTGCTTGTAACGCGCTAGGTGGCCCGATAAAGGCTCTACAGCAGCAGAATCGATCAGGGGCCCTATATCGGTGTCGATTCGCGCCGGATCGCCGATTTTCAATTCCTTGGCGGCCCCAATCAGCATATGCAGGATTTTGTCCGCCACTTCTTCTTGCAGGTATAGCACCCGCAAGGCTGAGCAGCGTTGCCCCGCCGACTGGAAAGAAGATGTCACGACATCCTGCACTACCTGTTCCGGCAGCGCCGAAGAATCGGCGATCATGGCGTTTTGTCCGCCGGTTTCAGCTATCAGGACAGGAATCGCGCCCCGGCGCTGCGCCAAGCTTATGTTAATTGCCTGCGCGGTTTCCGTACCGCCGGTAAATGCCACGCCGTCGACCAACGGGCTTGATGTCAGTGCCGCGCCGATCACTTCGCCCCGGCCGGGAAGAAAATGCAAAACATCGTGCGGGATGCCGCATTGATGCAGCATATCGACCGCCATCCCCGCGATCAAAGGCGTTTGCTCTGCGGGCTTTGCGATAACGCAATTGCCGGAAACCAAGGCCGCCGCGACTTGGCCCAGAAAAATCGCAAGCGGAAAATTCCACGGGCTGATACAGGCGAAAACACCCCTGCCCGCAAGCAGCAAATGATTGGACTCTCCGGTAGGGCCGGGTAATGGGCATGGCGCAAAATCCGTCTCTGCACGGGTGGCGTAATAGCGGCAGAAATCGACCGCTTCCCGCCATTCTGCGACCGCGTCATTCATGGTCTTGCCCGCTTCCCGCACCAAAAGCGACAAAACTTCATCCCGTTTTTGCTCGAGTCTATCCGCCATATCGAGCAAGCATTGCGATCTTTTTTCAATCCCCACCCCATCCCATTTTGGAAAAGCCTTTGCCGCGATATGCAGCGCATCGCCCACGTCCTGCAAGACCGACTCGTACACATGGCCGACTATCATATCGCGGTCGGCGGGGTTGCGGATTTCAACCTTAGTGCCGCTTTTAATTTTTCTGCCGCCCAATATCGGGCAGGTTTCGATAGGCTGGTTGTGATAAAGCTGAACGGACTGCATAATTCCCCCTATGATACCGGGATGGGTTAAATCGGCGCCTTGCGCGTTTTTACGTTCCCCGCCGAATAAATCTTTCGGCAACGGGATTTTCGGATGTTTTTTATCGGCCCATTGTGCGGTTTGCCGCACCGGGTCTTCGATCAAATCGTCAACTGACACCGCTGGATCGGTGATCCGGTGCACAAAAGAACTGTTCGCGCCGTTCTCCAAAAGCCTGCGGACAAGATAAGCCAGCAAATCCTGGTGCGTTCCAACCGGGGCATAGACCCGACAAGGCTTATTATATAGGGAAAGAACGGCGGAATAAAGCTCTTCGGCCATTCCATGCAGGCGCTGGAATTCAAAATCCCGCTTGCCTGCCATGTGCAATATAGAAGCGAGGGTATGGGCGTTGTGCGTTCCGAACTGCGGGTAAAAAACCTTGTCACCGCAATCCAGGATTTTTTGGGCGCAAGCAAGATAAGACACATCGGTAGAAGATTTGCGAGTGAAAACCGGATAATTGGAAAGCCCGCGCTCTTGCGCGCGCTTGATTTCGCTGTCCCAATACGCGCCTTTGACCAGGCGCAACATGATCGGCCTTTTGGCGCGTTGCGACAGCTCCGCCAGCCAGTCCACCGCATAAAATGCCCGTTTTTGATAAGCCTGCAACGCGAGTCCAAGCCCGGCCCATCCGGTCAGCTCCCCCGAAAGCATCGTTTTCTGCAAAATGTCGAAAGACATATCCAGCCTTTCGGATTCTTCCGCGTCCACGCATAACCCGATATCGTGGCGTTTGGCTTCGACCGCAAGCTGCAGCAGTTTTTCCGCAAGGACCGTAATTGATTTTTCCTGATTATGAAATTCATAACGCGGATACAGCGCCGAAAGCTTGACCGAAATGCCGGGGCTGGCTATCGGCCCTTTGGCTTTTGCGGCGGCGCCGACTTTTTTTATGGCGGAAAGATACGAATCGAAATAGCGCGCCGCGTCTTCTGCGGTTTTCGCAGATTCGCCGAGCATATCGAAGGAATAGCGGGAACGAGCATAATCGCCTTTTTGCGATCGGGATAAAGCCTCTTCGATGGTTTGCCCCATGACGAATTGCTGGCCCATGATGCGCATAACCTGGGCCATGGCGGCGCGGATGACGGGTTCGCCCAGGCGCTTGACGGCGGAACCCAATGCGCCAATGAGCGGCCCGCCGCTTCCCTGGCCCAGCTTCACAACCCTTCCGGTCAGCATCAGGCCCCAAGCCGATGCATTGACGAAAAGGCTGTCGCTGCCCGGATTGGACCACTGCCCGGGCCCCACCTTGTCGCGGATCAGCGCGTCGCGCGTTTTCGCATCGGGTATGCGCAACAGCGCCTCGGCAAGGCACATCAGCGCGATGCCTTCTTCGGTGGTCAGCTGATAGGCCTGCAAAAACGCTTCGACGCCCGCTTTGCCGCGATGTTCGGCGCGAAGAGCGGCAATCAATTGCCTGGCGCAATCACCGATTGCAGAAATGTCTTTTTTGTCAAAGCGAACTGCGGGGAAAAGCGCGTCAAGACAGGCATTTTCATCGGCGCGGTAAAAATCCAAGATTTTGCCACGCAAAAGATTGCCTTGGATGGATTTAAGCAGAATCGGCTGATCGGACATGGGATCGGGGCCAAAAAGCGCAAGGGGCATCCCCAGCGCCAAGGATTATTTCAACAAAAGCACGATAAAAGCGGTCGCCAGAATGGCGATGCCCATAGCAGGCAAAGGCTTGTCCTGAATGTAAGAAACAAGACGCTGCTTCATGCCGTTAAATACATCTTCGTTGATAAGCCCGGCGCTTTTCGCGGCGCGCGGCTGATCCATGTCCAGCTCCAGATCCTCGACGCGCTTGGTCAAGGATTGCAGCCTGGCTTCGATTTGATTGAAACGTTCGGTATCGGTCATTATGGCCTCTCGTGAAAAGACGATGAGCAAAACATTACCCTAAAATCCGCCCGAAAGCAAAGCACAGAATATCAAGCGGCGCGCGCGCGGCCTCGCCGCAAAGCCGTGCCCGGCAGGAATGAAAGCAATCCGCGCTTTTTATCCCCGGGTTTCTGCATTGATGGCTGCATTGCAGGCGGCCATTTTTTGCGCAAGATTTGGCCGTTATTCATCTTTGCGGCCTTGACGCCGCGCAAAAGACTTTCCCGAACGGCGAAGACGCCTTTGACATGCCGCGATTCAGCTTTTAATTGATCGCAAGGCGGAATAGACCGGTACATCGTTTCAATCCGTTCATCCGTCTGTGAAATCAATTCCCATTCCCGCACCTTGGTTATGGCATCGGTATGGGTGTAAACGGAATCCGTATGTTTTTGTCCTTGAACGGGATCTATTCTGCCAAGGCAAATCTGAAGCGCCAGATTGCTTTGCAAATTCCCCCATTTGTCATGATCCGCAAGCTTTGTAAAAATATCTTTTCTGCACTGTTTGTGCCTTTCTGAAATTTCGGCGCGCAAAGCGTTACGCCAATCCCTGTATACTTCTTGCTGCAACACCCCGGCCATATTGTCTCGATTGGGGGGTTTAATATCTTTGCGCATTTGCCTGCATTCCGCGATCAAGCCGTCATCGCACATCGTCGCGGCAAGGGCCGCCAAAACCGATTGCCATTCTCTTTTCGTAAAAATGGCGCGGTCCACGGTATTGATCCACCAATCGCTGCGAATGCCCGCCTTAAAATAATCCTCGCGGTTTTTTTTCAGCGCGGCGTTTAAATCGGCGCCCGGCTTTCTTGCTTCGTTAACGAATCCCGCAAGCGAGCCTATTGCCGCTTCGCATGGGGCGCTTTCTCCGGAAATATCCGTCCGGTTACGCAAAAAATAATTCAGGCATATCTTTTTATCGTCCGGCATTCGGGTTTGAGACAAAAGATGAGCGCAAATAAAAAATTGCTCGGCGGGACGGCCAGAAAACTGCAATAAAACGCCGCTCGCTTTTGATTTAAGCTCTTTAATGCGCGCCGCCGCTTGCAAAGCCCTTTCGGGCAGTTTTGTTTTTGCGGTATTGGTGACCCCAGCCAGCATTATATCTTGCAGATTAGAAGAGCGTAACTCTCGCACGATTTCATCGGCAAAGCCTGAAAGAAGTTTTATAGCAGCTTGATACGTTATATGTTTTGCCTGCGCCATGAATGGCTTTCCCCCTGGTTTTTACAGAAAAAATCATAGGTAAAAAACCGGCGCATTGCAAACGGTATTATGGGGTTGGGAAAAGCCTTGACTTGATCCGGCCGGCGATTTCGTTCGCGGCGCTGAATGGTTCGGGATTGAATTCTATGTTATGCAGCCGGCCACTGAATATTTTCACGCTGCCATGCGCCAAAAGCCTTTCATGCAATTGCAGATGCTTGGGCGGGGTCAGGCCAGGCGGACGGTAAATAAAAACCGGCTTGCCCGACGAACAAGCTTCGCAAACCATGCTGGCCGAATCGCCCGTCACCACGATATAGTCGGCGCAGGCCAAATAGCCCAAATAAGGGTTTTCGCCTGCGCTGCGATGAATATACGCCGGGGCGGTCACCAAGGCCGAGGTTTTATCCACAAGATCACGCGGCGTTCTGCGGCTTGAGGTGATCAAAAGGCTTCCCCCCATTTCCAACGCCAATTTATTAAAGACCGCAAGGCATTCGATACCCATGTCAGCCGTCATCCCATGCCCGCTTTTATCCGGCCCGCCCAGCAGCAGCGCGATATGGGGCTTTGGCAAAGCATCGAATGTCTTTTGCCATTGGGCGCGTGCTTGATCCAGCTTTTGCGGCGTCACATGATGTGGGCTGCCGACGGTATAAAAAATATGGTCGCGGCCTTGTTTATAGGTATAAATCTTGTCATGTTCTGGGGTAAAAATCAGGTCGAAATCATCGACTTGCCAGCGTGGGTGCATCAATTGCACGAGCTTGGTTTTATTGCCGGAAAGTTTTTTAATCCGCCAAGCGATATAGGCCGCGCGCCTGCCCGATGCAATAATCAGATCCGGCAGGGGCCGCCCAAGCTGCTCGCGGGTTTCGGCATCAACGGCACAAGAAACAACATTAGGAACGACATCCAGAGCTCGCAGCAATTCATTGGAAATATTGGCAAAAACAGAATAGCGCAACAGTTTTTTTTGATAAGGCAAACCCAAAGCCTCGGCCACGCCCAGCACCTGATTGCCCGTTCCGGGGCGAGGGTCGATCAAGGCCCAAATGACGGGATTTTTGTCCAATTATTTTACCCGCTCAATTCCATTAGAATTAGAATGCGAAGGCGCATAGGGGTTTGTAATGCCTGCTTTTGGCATTTGCATTTGCGAAGGTCCTGCACGCTGCCGCCTTGCATATTTCAGGTCAATCATTTTATTGCCCAGAACCAATTGCCCAACACGAAAAATCGGGGTTAACGCGCCAGTTACATTTAAGACCATGGACAATACCAGGGCCGAAACCGCCATCATGCCGACGATAAAGGCGGCGGGCGGATAAAAAATGGACAGGCCTATGGCAAGGACAACCAAAAGCATTCCTTTATTCAGGCGCCTTTCCCCCTTCGCGCCAAACCAATTTCCATTGGGCGTGCGCATCAATCGATCCGCCAATCGGTCTTTTTCTGCCTGGGCTTCGGGGATTGTTTCGGTCATTTGGCTTCTCCCTTTTTACCAAGCGCACTTAAAGTCGTTCGGCTGGTGATGTTTTCAGGATCGAGGCGAATTTCGATCACCGCCGCCTTGCCCGATTTTTGCGCAGATTCGAAAGCGGGCCAGAAATCGGCGGTTTTTTCGACCCGTGCCGCGAACGCGCCATAGCTTTGCGCCAAAGCTACGAAATCAGGGTTCTTCAGATCAGTTGCAATAGTTCGGCCAGGGTAGAATTTTTCCTGATGCATGCGAATCGTGCCATACATGCCGTTATTCACCAAAATTATGATAGGTTTTGCGCCATGCTGCATGGCGGTCGCCAGTTCCTGGCCCGTCATCATAAAGCCGCCATCGCCCACAAATCCTAGAACGGTTTTATCAGGATGAAGCAGAGAGGCCGCGACCGCCGCCGGAACCGCATACCCCATCGCGCCGCAACCGGGCGCAAGCTGGGTCGGGAATTGCCGCCATTGGTAAAAACGGTGCAGCCAGCCGCTAAAATTCCCGGCGTCGTTTGTTGTGATCGCATCCTTGGGCAGTTTGTCGTTCAATGACTTGACAATAGCCGCCATATCGACCGCGCCTGCAAAGGGACCAGGTATCAAGCTTGATTCATAGTCAGATCGCAATTGCTTGGTCCATGCTTGCCATGTGCCATTCAGCTTCACATCGCGCAAAGCGCGCGCAAATTCGCCGTAATCGCAAGCTATAGGCAGATCGGTACGATAGACATGATTCAATTCGCGCCCATCCGCCTGCACATGGATCAAGACGGGTTTTAGATTCGGGATATCGAACGCCTGATATTCGCGGCTTGTCACTTCGCCCAGGCGGTCACCGATAACCAGCAGCAAATCGGCTTGCTTTAAACTTTCGACCAATTTCGGATCGGCGCCAAAACCCAAATCGCCGGCATAGCAAGGCGAATGGTTATCGAGCAAATCCTGGCGGCGGAGAGCGCAAGCGGTTGGGATTTGATTGGTTTCAAGGAATTTCTGCATATCGTGCAGCGCAGCCTTGTCCCATCCGCCGCCGCCCAAGATCGCAAGCGGCTTTTTGGATTTGCCCAATAATTCCGCAAAACGCGCCATATCGGCGGGATTGGGAGATGGCCGCGTTTTTTGCGGCGCGGATATTGATTTGACTTCGGACTTTTCGCGCAAGACGTCTTCGGGCAAAGCAATCGTGACTGGGCCGGGCCTGCCATTTTGCGCCAGGTGAAAGGCGCGGTTCATGATTTCGCAGATACGCGCGGTATGATCGATCTGTGTCGACCATTTGGCCAAGGGCGCAAAAAAGGCGCGGAAATCGACTTCTTGGAATCCTTCGCGCCCAATCACATCGGTCGCCACCTGGCCGATGAAATACAGCATCGGCGTTTGATCCTGGAACGCGGTATGCACGCCGATAGAGCCATTACAAGCACCGGGCCCGCGCGTAACAAGACAAGCGGCGGGTTTTCCGGTCAGCTTGCCATAGGCTTCGGCCATAAAGGCCGCGCCGGATTCGTGGCGGCAGGTGATGGTTTTGATTTTATCTTGAACGTCGTACAGCGCGTCCAATAGCGGAAGATAGCTTTCGCCCGCAACGCAAAACACATGCGTTACGCCATTTGCGATAAAGGATTCGACCAATAATTGCCCGCCGGTTTTCGATGCCATGATTCCCCTGTTGAAACCATGGCATCAAAGGCGGGATTTAAGCGGATGTCAAGCAAGCTTTAACGCTGAAACTGCCTGTCAATCCAAAGACGTGTCGCAAGCCCCCATACCAAATTGCCCAAAGGCCCGCCAAAATCGCTGCGATGCGGCACTTCATGCGAACGGCCCCTGAAATCGATCACCTCGGTATGGCCGGCGTGAATAACGCTATACACCCTGCCGGATTGGCTTTTAACTTCGATCGGATTAACGGCACGCTCGGCCCTGCCGATACAGTCGGTGAAATAGGCACCAAGGCTGTATTTTCCGCGTTGGTCGCAACGAACTTGCAAAGCGCGCAGGAAATTTAAGGAAACAGGAATTTTACCCGTCACAATCCCGGCGATATGTTTGCCGTCAAGGGACAATACATCGTCTTTTTGATAGGCGTTGCCGACGATATGGACATCTGGCAATACGGCTTTGTCGGTTTCTAGCTGTTTCATGACAGCCCTTACAATCCTAGTGTTGACAGCCTCGATCACGACGCCAACGACCTCGTCCAAAGACGGCTCGTCGCCAAGGCCATAGCCATCGCCCGTCAATGGATCTCCCACCGCCCTTCTTGTTCTTAAACCAGCCATTATTTTACTCCTGTGTAAGTTTATATATAAGGATATCTTTATATATTTATATCATTCTTTGTCAAGCTGGATTTTGCCGATGGAAACGAGAAAATTTAACCCTTTGTTTTTTAGGGGATTTTTTCTATGCTGAGAGCCTATGGCGAAATCCATACATATCATTGGCGCGGGCATTTGCGGGCTTTCCGTCGGCTGGAAACTGGCGCAGGCGGGGCTTGCCGTTACGATTTTCGATCAAGGACAGACTGGCCAAGGCGCGTCCTGGGCGGCAGGGGGAATGCTCGCCCCGTCAATAGAGGCCGAACCGCAAGAAAAAAACCTTCTGTCCCTTATGTTGCAAGCACAGCAATTATGGCCGCAATTCGCGAAAGATTTACTGCAAGAAACCGGGATCGATCTTCATTTGCAAAAAAATGGCGCGCTTTATGTCGCTCGCGACCGGGACGATGAAGAAAAACTGAAGTTCCTGCACTCGCTTAGCAAAGATTATGGGTTAAGTCCCGAATGGCTTTCGCCATTCGAGGCGCGCAAATTAGAGCCGCATTTGGCACGCAATATCACCGCCGCGCTGTTTCACCCCCAAGACGCGCATGTTGATAACAGGGCGGCGGTTTTGGCACTGCAATCCGCCTTTATCCGCGCGGGCGGGAAAATTATCGAGAATTCAAAAATAGAATCCATCGCTATCCATGACAATGCAATCCGATCTATTCGTGCAGCCGAACAAGATATAGCTTGCGATCAAATCATTATCGCGGCGGGCGCGTGGTCGTCCCTGATCAAAGGTCTGCCGGAAAGCTGTATCCCTCCGGTGCGCCCAGTCAAGGGGCAGATGATCGCGCTGGCGCATCCCGCATCGGGCAGCCTTTTACAGCGCATGGCGTGGAGCCCGGATGTCTATATCGTTCCGCAGCATAACCGGCTTTTGATCGGCGCCAGCGTCGAGGAAATGGGATTCGATACATCCCTGACCGCTGGCGCACAGATGGATTTGCTGCAAGAAGCCTATCGCATTTTGCCAGGAATTTACGATCTGCCGATTATCGAAAGCTGGGCCGGATTGCGCCCCACCAGCCGCGACGACGCGCCTATTCTTGGGCCGACCCCGATAAAGGGTCTTTATTTGGCCACAGGCCATCACCGCAACGGCGTCCAGCTTGCGCCGCTAACCGCGCAGTATTTTCACGATTTACTAGTGAAAGATCAAGACACCCCCGCCATTCAACCATTTACAATCCGGCGCTTTGCGGCGTAGTATAAGGCATGCACGCCACTATCACCATCAACGGAAAACCTTATGCGCACGAGGCTAAAAGCCTTAGCGATATTTTATCGGCGCAGGGCATATCGCCCGCACAAGGCGGAATCGCGGTTGCAGTGAACCAAAAAATCGTTGCGCGCGAAACATGGGGCGGCTTTGTGCCTCAACCGAAAGACACTATCGAAATCATCACGGCGATGGCGGGCGGCTGATGACGGATTCTTTGGTCATTGCCGGGATTGAATTTTCTTCCCGGCTTTTAATGGGCAGCGCACGCTTTCCAAATCAGCAAGTTTTGCTGGACTCGCTGCAAGCCAGCGGCTGTGAAATCGTCACTGTTGCGATCCGCCGTTTGAATCCGGCCCAAGGCGGCGACAGCCTGTACAAGCTTCTTAAAGGTAAATACCGGCTTTTGCCCAATACCGCCGGCTGCTATACCGCAAAAGACGCCGTCTTGACGGCGCAGCTGGCGCGCGAGGCGCTGGAAACCCATTGGATCAAGCTTGAGGTCATCGGCGACGACGAAACGCTTTTCCCCGACGTCGAAGAATTGATCAAGGCGGCGTCCGATTTGGTCAAAGACGGTTTTACCGTTTTGCCATATTGCAACGACGATCCGATTACTTGCAAGAAATTGCAGGACATCGGCTGCGCCGCCATTATGCCACTTGCCGCCCCTATCGGATCGGGCATGGGCATCCGCAATCCTTATAATCTGCAAATCATCCGCTCGCAAATTACCGTTCCGCTGATCATTGATGCTGGCATCGGTACGGCGTCGGACGCCGCCCTGGCGATGGAGCTGGGCTGCGATGCGGTTTTATTGAACAGCGCCGTTTCAGGCGCGAAAAACCCGGCGCAAATGGCGCTTGCCATGAAGCTTGCCATTGAATCGGGCAGATTAGCATACAAAGCGGGCCGCATACCGCGCCAGCTTTTCGCCGAACATAGCAGCCCGATGGACGGCATGATCGATTCCGTGGCATAAGGATTCCCATGAGCAAAATTCACATTCCCCACACCCGCGAAGCCGCGCTGCAAACCGCAGAAATGCTGCTGGATATCAAGGCGGTCAATCTGCGCCCGCAGCAGCCTTATATTTTGACATCCGGCTGGGCCAGCCCGACCTATGTCGATTGCCGCAAGGTGATTTCTTTTCCAAAAGTGCGCCGCGCGATTGCAGCCCATATGGCCGACATCGTTACGCAAAAACTCGATAAAAATTCGCTTACCGCCATCGCCGGGGGCGAGACTGCGGGTATTCCCTATGCCGCTTGGGTCGCGGAAAATCTGGACATGCCGATGCTTTATATCCGCAAAAAGCCAAAAGGCCATGGCAGGGGCGCCCAGATCGAGGGCGATTTTAAAGAAGGCCAAAAAACCGTTCTGGTCGAAGATATGGCAACCGATGGCGGCAGCAAGGTTTTATTCGTCGACGCGATCCGCAATGCGGGCATGCAGGTGACCGATTCCATCGTCACATTTTACTATGGCGCGTTTCCATCTTCTGGCGCTTTGGAACAATCGGGAATTCATCTGCATTACCTGGCATCCTGGCCGGATATTTTGGAAGTAGCGGAAAGCAAAAAGCTGTTTTCGCCGGAAATCATCGCCGAGGTGCGTAAATTTCTGTCCGATCCCGTATCTTGGTCAAAATCCCATGGCGGCGCGGATTTAACCACAGCCAAAATCGGCGGCAACGCCGCCTAGGCACTGGTGTCTAGCTTGGTTCCAAGGACCGGATCTTCGGCCAGTTTGGTTTTTTTGTCTTCCATCAGCCCCATGGCAAAAGGCAGTCCGCATATAATCACCAAAATTCCCAAAGCTTCATAGATGTTGGGATATTCGCCCAGAAATACGGCGGCAATAATCACAGTCAGTGCCGGGATAATGGCATTGGCGGCGCCAGATCCCGCCGCGCCGAAAATCCCGACCGCCATGTTGAATAGCGCGAAAGCGCCGATAGAAGTCAATATGCCCTGATACGCGCCCTGGATGATTATATCCTGAGCGGGATAATCCAATGCGCGCGCGCCGAATATAAAACTGTACAAAGGCAGATATACTATCATCGAAACCACGGCAATGATCGCAGCCCCACGCCAAGGATTGATGCGCCACAGTTTTAGGCACACAATATACATCGACCAAGACAGCGAAGCCCCGATAAAAAACAAATGCCCTATCCATTGCGTGCCGTCGGTAGACAGAAAATCCTGCGCGCCCATCATCATCGCGCCAAAAAGCAGCAAAGTGATTCCGATCCAACGCAGCCGGGATAAAGTTTCGTTTAAGACAAGCCAGGCAAAAAGACCGGTGAAAATCGGCGCAAGGCCCGGCATCAAGGTTGCCCCATGCGACGCGGGCGCATAGGCGACCCCGGCAATGGCGCCAAAGGAATTTATCAGCCCGCCGGTAAAGCCGATCACCAACGCCTTTTGCCAAGACGTGCCAAGCCCCATTTTTATGATGACAGGCAAAAGCAACAAGCCCGCCACGGAAAAGCGGATAGCCATGATATCCGCAGGCAGCATGCCGCCCATCACGCCGTGGCGGTTAATGACCCACCATCCGGCCCAAATCAAGCAAGCTCCTGCAAGATACAGGATTCCCCGCTGTTTTTCCTTGTCCGACAGAAAAAGCTGTAAAGAAATCA
>CAYRVJ010000029.1:0-12171 GCA_964427785.1 uncultured Alphaproteobacteria bacterium
ATTTTTACGCCCATTGGTGTGGGCCTTGCAAGCAATTGACGCCGATGCTGGAAAAACTCGTGGCGGATCAAAAAGGCGCGATATCGCTTGTTAAGATCGACGTCGACCAAAACAAGCAATTGGCGGCGCAATTGCAGATCCAATCGCTGCCGACCGTTTACGGATTTGTGCGCGGAGAGCCGGTCGACGCGTTCATGGGCGTTTTAAGCGGGGGCGAATTGCAGCAATTCACAACGCGGCTTGTAAGCGCTTTTTCCGAAGAACAGACGCCGGATTCCTATCAACTGGCGCGGCAGCAATTGCAACTGGGCAATGTCGCCGGTGCGGCACTGATATATCAGCAAATCCTGGCGCAAGCGCCGAACGATCCCTTGGCGCTTGCCGGGCTGTGCCAATGCTATCTAGGCTCTAAGGATCTGGCGCGGGCGCAAGAAGCTTTCGCCAAAATAGAGCCCAAGCATCACCGCCTGCCGGAAATCGCCGCGGTAAAGGCCGCGCTGGAGCTGGCAGCGGCGACGTCCGACAAGCCAGTTGCAGAATTGCAGAAAAAACTCGATGCCGATCCCAAAGACCAGCAAGCGCGGTTCGATCTCGCCATGGCTTTTTACGGCGATGGCCGCATCGAAGACGCGATCGAATCTCTGCTTGCCGCGATCAAACAAGACCGCAAATGGAATGACGAGGCGGCGCGCGCGCAATTGATAAAAATTTTCGACACGCTTGGTTTCGACCATCCTCTTGCCGTGATGGGGCGGAAAAAATTATCCACGATTCTGTTTTCATAAAAATGAAATGAAAAAAAATTTCCAAAGATTGAATATCACCGCATCCGATCTTCCGGAAAGCTTGCCTTTGTTCCCGCTGCCCGGCGCTTTGCTGTTGCCGCATGGCAGGCTGCCTTTGAATATCTTCGAGCCGCGCTATTTGCATATGGTCTTGGACGCGCTTAGCTCGCCGCACCGCCTGATCGGCATGATCCAACCGCTCGACGGCGAAAGCATGGAGAACGAAACGCCGCTTTACAAGACCGGCTGCGCCGGAAAGATCGAGTCTTTCACCGAAACCCATGACGGGCGGATTTTGATTACCCTTTGCGGCGTTTGCCGGTTCGATTGCGCCGATACCGCGATGCACGCCAACGGTTACCGCACCGCCAAGGCGGATTGGTCGCGTTTTTCAGCAAACGATTTTTCGACCGGCGAAGGCGCGCAGATTTGCCGAGACACCTTATTGAAGCATCTGAAAGTATATTTAAAGCATTTCCAGATGCCCGCCGATTGGGAAATGATCGAAACATCGCACCCAGCGGCGCTGGTCACCACGCTTGCCATGGTCTGTCCCTTCGATTACAAGGAGCAGCAGGCGCTGATCGAAGAGCCGGATTTGGAAAAGCAGGCCGAAATGCTGTGCTGCCTTTTGCAAATGGCGGTGCATGACTGCCCGCAAAAAAAACCTTGCTAAAAACCCCGCCAGGAAACCACGCATGACCCAGCAAAAACCATCCATCGAAATCGATCCCAAGCTTTTGGAAATATTGGTCTGCCCCTTAACCAAATCGCGCCTGGAATACGACAAGGCGGCGCAAGAGCTGATCAGCAAGGATGCGGGCCTCGCCTATCCGATCCGCGAAGGCATCCCGATCATGCTGGTCGACGAGGCGCGGAAAATTTCCTGAACCGGTTACATGCTTCTGACGCGCGGAGATGCGGCCAAACGTTTTAATCCGCCCCTGCCGTGTTTTAGTGCAGGCCCATCGCCCTTTTCACAAAGCGTTTTTTCAAGGGCGGTGCTTTTTCAACGATATGCAGCCCTATGCCGCGCATCAATTTCACCGCCGGATGTTCAATGCCATACAGCCAATTCAGCCCATGGGTCGCAGCGATCATGCTGAATGTGTCGGCCTTGCGTGCCCTGGCATAGCCTTCCAAAACCGCCCGGTCATGCGCGGGCAACCCCAAAGACATGTGATGTTCGATCTGCTTTGACAATTCCAAAACGTCGCGCAGACCCAGATTCAATCCCTGCCCCGCGATGGGATGGATTCCGCGCGCGGCGTCGCCGATCAGCGCAACGCGGTTGGCATATATCTTTTCGCTGCGCGTCAAATTCAAGGGATAGGCGGCGCGCCCGGACAGCAGACGGAACGCGCCCAAATAATCGCCGAATCTTTGCAAAAGCAAATCGCAAAATTCTTCCGCGTCTATTTTCATCAAAGTTTCCGCCAAATCGCGGCGCTGATTCCACACCAGGGACGAACGGTGCATCCCGCCCCGATCCGTCATCGGCAGGATCGCAAGCGGGCCTTGGGCTTGAAAACATTCGAACGCCACATTGTTGTGCGGTTTTTCATGCGCCAGCGTCGCTATGATCGCGGTTTGGCCGTAATCATGGATTTTGGCTTCTATGCCCGCCCATTCGCGCACGAAAGATTTGCGCCCGTCGGCGCCGATCAGCAAATCGCAGGAAATTTTTTTGCCGCTTTCAAGATTTATGTGCGGGCCATCCGGGATTTCGGCAATAGAAGAAATTTTTTCCGGTGCAAGATAGGAAATATTTTTATGCCCTTGTGCGGCGTCATACAGCGCTTTCCGCATGCGCCAATTTTCGACGATATGGCCCATGGGCGCATCGCCCGCAAGATCATGAGAGAAATGCGCCATAAAGCGGCTTTTCCCGTCGACGACGCGGATGTCCAAAATCGGCGCTGCGTCTTGCAGCATGTTTTGCCACACCCCGGCTTGATCCAAAATCTGCGCCGAGCCGAAAGAAATCGCCGTGGTTCTGCCGTCATGATCGGGCCGCAAAAAATCGGCGGGTGCCTGCTGGTCGATCAGCGCGACGCGCAAGCCCTGCGCCGCCAGCAGCAAAGCCAGCGCCGTGCCAACCGGTCCGGCCCCGATAATGGCGATGGAAAATCGGTTTTTCATAAGATGGAGCATAGCATTTCCCGGCCTTGCCCCGAAGGACGGAATTCCTGCCTTTTCGTTTATTGACAAACTAGAATTGTATCTTTAATAGAGAATAACTGAAGAGGTAGCGCATGCAAGCAACTTTAACCCGCCTTGAGATATTGACCAAAAACGCCCTAAGAACCGGCTGGGTCGCAAGCGAAAATGATCCGGTAAACTGGCCGGATGTTCCGGGCTTTAACCAAACGCGGGATGTGATTGAAATCAAAACGCCGCATCATCATCGTCCTTTTTTCTTTTCAAGAAAAATTACGGCAGGGAATCTTATCGCACTGATCGTGGAATTGGGAAACCAACATGACGATACGTTTGATCAAGAATATTTGTCCATCGTCACAAGCTATTTCAAATTGCAAGAAGTACCGTCGCCTAATGATTTTGACAAGCCCGGTCAACGCGCAGCTTGTGAGTTATCTTATATTGTATTAGAAACTAATGATTGGGAATGTTTTGAAAGCCATCCTCAAAGCAAGCAAGAAATCCAAAACCTATGCCAACATTTCAGCATAGATCCGGCGGAGTTGGACAATCCCGCAACCAGAACCGAAAAAGTGGTGCGCGTTTTACAAAGGCGCTTTTTAGAGGGGCTGGGATCGAAACTGATTGGCGCCGACCTGACCGAGGTCATCGTCTGCGCCTTTGGCAATAGCGGCATTTCCTATGACGGCATTGCGCGGACTATTGCCAATAGCATCCGGGGAAGCGAGGGCCTGGCCCAAGCCGTTGCCCGCCAGCTGGATTTGCCACCCGAAATCTTTCAACGCAGCCCAAACACAAGATAGTTTTACAGCATTATTGATGTCATCCTGAACGTAGCGCAAGCGGAGTGAAGGATCTCCAGACATAAAGCTTATGCTTGGCGATTCCTCGCCGGAGTTTATCCTGAGCCTGCCGAAGGACTCGGAATGACCACCGATAACCGTCACCCGTTGCCTGTCAACTCTACTAGGAACTAAACATGCACCGCGTGGCCGTCGACGGCCATGGCGGCTTCTTTGACGGCTTCGTTCAATGTCGGATGCGCGTGGCAGGTGCGATAGATATCTTCGGCGCTGGCGCCGAATTCCATGGCGAGCGTGATTTCCGCGATCAAGGTTCCAGCATCGGGGCCGATAATATGCGCGCCGACGATTTTGCCGCTGGATTTTTCTTCGAGGATTTTGACGAATCCAACCGTGTCGTCATTCGCCTTGGCTCTGGAATTAGCGGCAAAGGGAAATTTTCCGGCCTTGTATTCGATGCCGGCTTTTTTCAATTCTTCTTCGGTTTTGCCGACGCTGGCGACTTCGGGCCAGGTATACACCACCGACGGAATTTTATCGTAATCGATATGCGGTTTTTGCCCGGCGAGCATTTCCACGCAGATCACGCCTTCTTCTTCGGCTTTATGCGCCAGCATCGGCCCCGCGATCACATCGCCAATGGCGTAAATGCCGGGCACATTGGTTTGAAAATGCGCATCGACCGAAATCCGCCCGCGCTCATCGAGCTTTACCCCTGCCGCATCAAGCCCCAAGCCGGATGTATAAGGCTTGCGCCCGACCGAAACCAGAACCGCGTCGGCCTCGATCTTTTCGCGCGCGCCGCCCGATGCGGGCTCCAATGTCAAAGTCACGCTGGTTTTGCCGCGCGTGGTTTGTTTTTCCGCGCCGACGACTTTTGTTTCAAGCCTGAAATCCATGCCCATTTTGGTTAAACTGCGCTGCAAATTCTTTGCGACCTCTGAATCCATCGGCCCGCCGATCGTCGGCATGAATTCGACCACCGTCACCTGCGCGCCAAGCCTGCGCCAAACGCTGGCCATTTCAAGTCCGATCACCCCGCCGCCGATCACCACCAGATGTTTCGGCACTTCGGTCAGCGCCAAAGCGCCGGTCGAGGTCAGGATATTTTTCTCGTCAATCGCGATGCCGGGCAGGCTTGCCGCGTCCGATCCGGTCGCGATCAAAATATTTTTGGCGGAAATTTTTTGGGTCGCGCCCTTGTCGTCGGTCACAGTGATTTCGTTTTTGCCGCTAAAACTGCCGGTTCCGAAAAAACGCGCGACCTTATTTTTCTTGAACAGGAAATCGATGCCCTTGGTCAGGTCGGAAACGATCTTGTCTTTGTGCGCCATCATCTTGGCCAAATCGAAAGACAATTTCCCGACCGTAATGCCGCGCGATTCGAAATGATCGCGCGCTTCTTCGTATTTATGGCTGGATTGCAATAGCGCTTTCGACGGGATGCAGCCGATATTGAGGCATGTGCCGCCCAGCGTCGAGCGTTTTTCGACGCAGGCGACGTTCATGCCCAGCTGCGCCGCCCTTATGGCCGCAACGTAACCTCCGGGGCCTGCGCCTATTACGATTAAATCGAAATTTGATGACATTTATTTTCCTTGGAACGATAGGATAAAATAGGGAGTAAAAAATAATAGCAAACTTAAGCCCACGGACAAAGCGGCATAAGCGATGGCTCCCCATATTTCCCCGCGCTGTAGCAGCAAATGGAAATCCAAGGCAAAGGCGGAAAAAGTGGTAAATCCGCCCAGAATCCCGGTCGCAATAAAGGCCATAACCCATGGCTGCGGCTGGCCGCGCCCGGCTATTAACGCAAACACAAGGCCCATGGCGAAACAGCCGATGCAATTGACCGCCAAGGTGTGATAGGGAAATCCGGTTTGGCTACCCGCCATCGCCCGCGACAAGATGTAGCGCAAACTAGCGCCGATTCCGCCGCCTAGAAAAACGGCAACCCATATGGGCATGGTATAGGACATCTTATGACTCCTCATTTTGCAAGGAAATGAAATAGCCAGTAATGACTCATTTTGACTATACACAACAGCTCATCTTGAGCCTGTCGAAGGATGGGCGACCAAATCCCATGGTTCGACAAGCTCACCATGAGCCTTTTTTGTCAAAATGAGTCACTACCAAATAGCCGCTGTCTCTGATCATCGACGGCAGCTGCATTACCAACGGCGCATGCGCCGAAAGCTCGTGCAGCAATTGCGGCGCGGTCTTGTGCGGTACAAGGTCGCACAGGAAGCTCAGCACCGACAAAATCCGCCTTTGCGGGAAAACCGACAATTGATATTCGCCGGAAAAACTTTGCGTCCGCATGGGCTGGCCTTCGGCGGCCTCGCAGAAATCTTCAAAGCCGCGCTCGATCGGCGCAAGGGCGCGGGCAAGATCGAATCCGGGATCGATTTTCTGATACATCGCGCCCAGATGCTGATACAGCTCGCAAGTCTCGGCGTTAATCGCGCATAGCATCGTTCCGCCCGGGGACAGCAGCCGCATGGACTGATACATCAAAGACGTGTAATCGCATTTCGCGCCTGGCCACAGGCATAGCAACAGCCGGATGCGGCCATCTTGCTTGATGTCCTTTAAACCCCGCGCCAATTGGAATTCCGCGCCGGGATGGTAATGCCGCGCCAGCGCCAGCATATCTGCGTCCGGATCGGCCCCGATATAATATTCCGGCAAAACGATGTTGTGGCCACGGAACAAATACAGGCTGCCGCAATTCCAATCCAGCGTCAGCGCGTTTTCCTGATGCGCCGCCAGCAAATAAGGACGCAGCAATTCCATTTCTTTGCCGCGATGCCAGGACGACGCGGCCTCGAGCCGGGATAAAAACTGTAAGGGGGATTGGGCCATGATAACCGCCTAAGCTAGGCTTTTACCGGGCCGGTTGGCAAGGCCCGATCGCCCGGCTGATTCCCTTAAAATTTGCCAAAAACAGGCTTGATTATATGTCTTTAAAGGATATAATACCCTGCGGCTGTTTTACAGCCCGAATAAAAAGAATTGGGTACAAGATTAGGACATTCGCCCCATGGCCAAAGCCGGATTTTCGGTTGCAAACTACTTGTCCAGCATCGCGCAGGCGGAAAATACGACCGGCGCGCTAAGCCCGCATGTAGAACATGCCTTGACGCATACCGCGACGCAATTTCAGCAAGCGGGTTATGAAACGCGCATCTTGCGCGGCGAAGCGCATAATCCGCTGTACCCGAACGGGGTGCATCACACCATGGCGATTTTGGCGGCGCGGGATTTGACGCGCATAAACCAAGAAATCCTGCAAGTCATGCATGTCGACGCCGTTCCCGCTGGCGAGCTGGAAAGATGGAATCATGGCGGGCGCTTTCTGAAACCGCTTGCGGTACACAGCATAAGATCGGGCAAAACCGATTGGCTGGTCGGGCGCGGAATTCTTGATATGCGCGGCTCTATCGCCGCCAGCATTTTACACGCGCGCAATCCGGAATCCACCGGCGCGCGGCTGATCACCAGCGACGAAGAACATCCGATGGAATCCGTGCGCATGGCCGCAAATTACCTGCTGCAGGAAAACCAAATTCCCGCCGGCATTTTAGGGCTGGAGCCGGTCGGCGATAGGCAAGTCGGCGACAGGCTTAAAACCGCGCGTCGCGGCGATATGGTGGCGCATGTGCATATTCCGCACAACGGCAACCCCGCCCTGCTGATCGAGGCGCTAAGCCGCCTGGAATTGCGCAGCGCGCTGAAAAGGCAGGCGGATAGCCCGCAAGTGCCGGGATACTGGATGGAAATTATCAATACCCTTGCCCCGCAGCATGGCGGGCAAGACATCACCAACCAGCTGCCTGAAAAAGCAGATGTCCGGATCGCCGTTGAAACAAGGAATTCAGGCCATGTCTTGAATTTCCTGCAGACGCGGCAAGGCGGGATTTACGATTTCAGCTTCCGTATCGAATCGCCAAGCGCCTGGATCGACGACAGGGAATGCAAAATATTGTCGCTGCATGCAAAGGCCAAAGGCGGCCATTCCGGAAGGGCGAATGAGAAGGATAAAGGCAGCGCGTTCTGGCCGATACTGGAAGCTTTGTCGATATTACACGGCAATTATTCCGGCAGCATCCGCGTTCTTGATCTTGCCTGCGGAAAGGACGGTTCCGTCCACGCGCCGGGGAAAGAAGAAAACGGGCTGCACCTGACATTGGATATAAGGATATCGCGGGATTATTCGCCAAGCGATATCAAGCAAATGGTGGCGACCGTCTTTAAGGATTGCGGCGCCAAAATCGGCTATTCCTATATATGCGACGGCTATGCGGCGGCGCAAGACAACCCGCTTGCCAAAGCGGCGATGCAACAAGCGCGCAAATCCTTGCGCCATCTTGGCATAGAGCCGGAACTCGACAACGGCGCGGGCGGGGTTGCGGAAACCAATATCCTGCACGCGCTTTTTGCAAAGGCCGGGCATAATGTTCCAATTGTGGAACTTGGCCTGCCGAAAAACGCCGGAACGGCGCATGGTTTCGGCGGGATGCACGCGCCGCTGGAAGCCTGCAGGCAACGTGATATTCATCGCCTGGCAAGAATCATCGGCGGCATTCATCAATATTTTAAAACAAGATAACCAAAAAAGGAGAAGAAGATGGCAGAAGGATTTTTTAACGCAGCGGAGCAAGACAGCAATTTACGCGAATTGCAACGCCATATAGCGGCGCATAAAGAGGGTAAAGCACTGCCGGGCTTGGCTGCGCTTTTGAAGGCGATCGGTGACGGCGCGGATGTTTTTCTGCTTTTGCCGGATGATGACAAAAAATATTTCGAGGCGAACGAACAAGACATGATCGCGGCTAGCAAAGCCGCGCTTAGAAAAATCGAAGACGCAAATACAGCCGCGAATGCGGAAAGAATGCGGCGCGGGCATGCACGCGCCTGTCATTAACCGTTAAAGGCTAAGCAGCAATCTTTGCGGATCTTCGATCGCTTCTTTGACGCGGACGAGGAACGTCACCGCCTCGCGCCCGTCGATGATGCGATGGTCGTAAGACAGCGCGACATACATCATCGGCCGCACGACCACTTGGTCTTTTTCGACGATTGCGCGCTTTTCGATCTTGTGCATCCCCAAAATTCCCGATTGCGGCGGGTTCAAAATCGGCGTCGACATTAGCGATCCGTAAATGCCGCCATTGGTGATGGTGAATGTGCCCCCCGTCAGCTCGTCGATAGACAATTTGCCGTCGCGCGCGCGCTTGCCCAAATCGCCGATGGTTTTTTCAATATCGGAAAACGACATTTCATCCGCATTGCGCAGCACCGGAACGACCAAGCCCTGTTCTGTTCCGACCGCGACGCCGATGTCGTAATAATGCTTGTAAACAATCTCATCGCCCGCGATTTCCGCGTTCACGGCGGGAATTTCCTTTAATGCCTGGATCGCGGCCTTGGCGAAAAAGCTCATAAAGCCCAATTTCACGCCGTGGCGCTTTTCGAATTCGTCTTTGTACAGCTCGCGCAGGGCCATGACCTTGGTCATGTCGATTTCGTTGAACGTCGTCAGCATCGCTGCGGTGTTTTGCGCCTGCTTTAGGCGTTCGGCGATTTTCTGGCGCAGACGCGTCATTTTGACGCGCTGTTCACGCGGGCCTTTATTGCCGCCGATCACATTCGCCGCCACACCGGCCCCGGTGTTCGTGGGCATCGGAACCGGCGCGTTAAACACATCCGCCTTGGTGATTCTGCCGTCTTTGCCGCTGCCCGATTGCGGCGCAGAGCCGGTTTCCGCCATCGCCTTGCGCGCGGCGGGGCCGGATAAATCGGCATTGGCGGGCATTGGCGGCGCGGCTTGCGGCGCTACTTGTGGCGCGGGCGATGTCTTGATTTCCGATTTCACGGCGGGCGCCGATACGGATGCGCCCTTGCCTTCGGCGATGACGCCGATCACGGCGCCGACCTGCACATTTTGTCCGGCCTGAATTTTGATTTCGGACAGCACGCCGGATTTCGGCGCGTTGACTTCGACCGTGACTTTGTCGGTTTCAAGTTCGGCCAAAGGCTCGTCGGCGGCGACGGCGTCGCCCGCCTTTTTCAGCCATTTGGCGATGGTGGCTTCGGATACGGATTCGCCCAGTGTGGGGACTTTTATTTCGGTGGTCATGGCCTACACCATTTGGTTGGATTAAGGGCAAAGCTTAGGCTTTGCGCGGCTTTGAATCAATATTAATGTGATTTGGTATAGCATAGAGGCCGCGCCCTGTCATCTTGATGCCAGGGGCGGGAAATATGCATGATTTTAATTATATAACTCGCCCCGTTACAATCCGCGTGGCTTTTACTCTGGCCGGGGCGGGATCGGGCGTTTTACCGCGATCAAAGACCGTCATCGGCAAAGGGCCATCTTGTGGTACCCCCCGCCTTATAGGAGTTGGCGCGCTCCGGGCGGGCCTCTCCGCAGCCGGTATTTTTTGCCGGCATTGCAAAATGGTTTCAAAAGGCGGATCTATTTTTAAAATGATGTCCCCAAATTTTTCGGCGATGGATTTCAGCCTGCCTAATACCACTCCAGCAAAAGGCTTGGTCGGGCTTATGGACAAAAGATATATTTTTGCGTCTTTAGGCAAATCCAATTGCCGCTGCAAAATAACGCATACCGCATCGGGAACTTGGTTAAATTGTTCAAAACCGAAATCGCTTATTGCATGCGCATGGCGGGAAGACCCTGTTTCGGCGGGAGGGGCAAAGCCCATCTGCACTTGCAACATAAGCTCCCGCGCAGGATTGCCGAGCATCATACTGTCCCTGTCTTCTTGCCGGATAGGACTGTAATCGATGGTGCAAAAGGCATGCTGCAATTCCGCCAGCCTTTGGTTGAAATTTCGTTGCCTTTCAATCCAGACGCTCTCATCCGCGCCTGGTATTTTTTCCGGCGGCGGCTTTATGACGATATGATAATCCATCGCGAATCCCCCTGTATGTTTAAGGGAGATTAAAGCATATTTGTTACGGTTTTCTTACTGCTTATTTCAGGCAGCGACTCATTTTAACAAAAAGAGCTCATGGTGAGCCTGTCGAACCATGGGCCTAGGCTACCCATCCTTCGACAAGCTCAGGATGAGCTGTTGTATATAGTCAAAATGAGTCGCTGCCTTATTTCACGCCCAAAGCTTCTTTAATCAGCTTATCCTGCTCCGCCATATGCCGCTTTTGCGATCCGGTGGCGGGGCTGGCCGCCGCCGGGCGGCCGACATAAATCGGCCTTTCCGCCTTGAATTTCAAGGCTTTAAGCGTTCCCTCGAGCCGCCTGTCCAAAAACTGCCAGGCGCCCATATTTTCAGGCTCTTCCTGGCACCAAACCAGATCGGCGTTTTTATAAGGCTTTAAGGCGTCTTGCAATTCGGCGTCAGGATAGGGGTAAAATTGCTCCAGCCGTAAAATCGCGACATCTTTGATATTTTGCGCGGCGCGCGCCTCGTACAAATCGTAATAGACTTTGCCCGCGCAAAGCACGACGCGCTTTGCCTTGGCGGCGTCGATCTTGTCCACCTCGCCGATGACGCGGCTAAAGCGCGTGCCGGATGTCATATCGGACAATTTGGAAACGCATAATTTATGCCGCAACAAGGATTTCGGCGTCATCAATATCAAAGGCTTTCTGAAATTGCGGTGCATTTGACGGCGCAGGATATGGAAATAATTGGCGGGCGTCGAACAATTGGCGACGACCATATTATGTTCGGCGCAAAGCTGCAGGAAACGTTCCAACCGCGCCGAGGAATGTTCCGGCCCCTGGCCTTCGAACCCATGCGGCAGCAAAAGCGTCAGCCCCGACAGGCGCAGCCATTTCGATTCGGCGCTGGCGATGAATTGGTCGATCATCACCTGCGCGCCGTTGACGAAATCGCCGAACTGGCCTTCCCAGCACACCAGCGCCTTTGGCGCGGCGAGCGAATAGCCGTAATCGAATCCCATCACCCCGAATTCGGAAAGGGGGCTGTCCAAAACATCAAAGCTGCCCTGGTTTTCGCTTATATGCTGCAGCGGCGCATAGCGCGCGGCGTTTACCTGATCGTGCAGCAACACATGCCGCTGGCTGAACGTGCCCCGGCCGACATCTTGGCCGGACAGCCGCACCTTGAACCCTTCGGAGCAAAGCGAACCGAAAGCCATCGCCTCGGCGGTGGCCCAATCGAACCCTTCGCCCTTTTCGAACATCTGTTTTTTGGCCTCGAGCTGGCGCGCGATCTTGGAATTCAAATTGAACCCTTGCGGCACGCGGCACATCACATCGATCACATGTCCAAGGGTCTTTTTATCGACGCCGGTTCCGGGATCGATATCGTTGTCCTTGCCGTTGCTGCCGGAACCTAGCCCCGCCCACTGGCCTTCCAGCCAATCCGCCTTGTTCGGCTTATAGGATTGCGCCGCCTGATGTT
>CAYRVJ010000030.1:0-12116 GCA_964427785.1 uncultured Alphaproteobacteria bacterium
GGTTTATGCTATCTGGTTAAGAATTTAGTAAAGCTTATAGAAAATAATACAATTGTATATCTTTAAGGTTATTTCCGTGCCGTTGAAAATCATTGTCACCCCCAATTCTGTTAGAGGCTATCGTGCGTAAAATATTATCTGTCTGTTTCTGTCTGCTTCTTGCCGCTTGCGCCTCTCAACCACAAAATCAGGGATTGGAAACAACCGACAACGGCGACCCCATCGAAGGGATCAACCGCGCTACTTTTGAATTCAACTATTTCCTGGATGGGCTTTTGCTTAACCCTGTCGGCGCGCTATACCGCGACCTGCCGCCGCCCGCTGTCCGCACCGCCATGGACAATGTCCTTAAAAACCTGGACGAGCCGATGAATTTTGCCAACACCTTGTTGCAAGGGGACGTCGATCAAGCAGGCGTTACCTTAATGCGCTTTCTGATCAACTCTACCGTCGGCCTTTTAGGCATGATCGATATAGCGGCGGATTGGGATTTGCCATACCGCGACGAGGATTTCGGCCAAACCCTAGCCGTTTGGGGTATGGGAGATTCGGGGTACGTCGTATTGCCGGTGCTTGGCCCGTCGACTAGCCGCGATTCCATCGGTAGGCTTGTCGATTTCTTTGCCGATCCGTTCAGATATATCGCACACCACAATGACGAAGAGAGCTGGATTTACGGCCGCAGCATTTTGAATGCCGCAAGCCTCAAGGCGAAAACCATCGAGCCTCTGAAGGACATTGAACAAAATTCTGTCGATTTCTACGCCTCGGTTCGCAGCCTGTACAAACAGCGCCGGAACTTTTTGATAGAAAACAAAGAAACCTTGGGCAAGCACCAGCAAGACGTCGAAGCCAGCTTGCAGCCGGGAAGCGGAAGCAAGCTGAATCTAAGCTTGAACGAGTCCGGCTCTATTACCTCTCTTGCCCAGTAACATCGCTTTGAACCTGAAAAAAATGACAACCAACCTTAAAAACCTGATATTTACGCTCTTCTTCGTGATGCTGGCCGGTATCGCCAGCGTGCAGGCGGCTTCCAAGGCCAACTCAGGCGAAGGATTCGTCGAGAACTTAAGCGAAAAAGCGGTTAGCGTCCTTGCCGCCAAAGGCATGACCCCGGCGGATAGAAGTCATAAATTCAGGGTGCTGCTGAATCAAAATTTCGATGTTCCATATATTGGCCGTTTTGCTTTGGGAAGGTATTGGCGCGATGCGTCCACCAAAGAGCAGCAGGAATATCTTAGCCTGTTTGAGGACACCATCGTTGCGACCTACTCCGAACGCTTTGCCAAATATTCGGGGCAAAAAATCGTAACACTTAGTACCGTTAAAGAAGTGGATTCCATATTGGTCAGAAGCCAAATGGTAAACCCCGACGGCAGCGCGCCAGTGCTAATCGACTGGCGCCTGCGCCCGTCCGGCAGCGGCTTTAAGATCATCGACCTTATCGTCGAAGGCGTCAGCATGAGCAGCACGCAGCGCAGCGAATATGCCAGCGTCATCGAAAGAGGCGGCGGCAGTATCGAACCGCTGCTGCAGATCTTGCGGAAAAAATCCGCATCCGCAAGCGGAAAAGCCGCTGCATCCGCCCAAACGGACTAGGCCTTATTCCAAACCGAAATTGGCGCGCACGTTAATCGTGATTTGCTCTTTGCCCGCCTCTATGGATGGCGCTTGCGTCGCCGCATCCGCCGTCATTTCCCTGGCATAGCTGTGTTTCATCATAACCGGCTGGGCGTAATTCCCGTCTTGCGTCATGCTAACCACTTGGCCAAGCTTGGCCCCTGCCGCCGCCGCCATTTTTTCGGCGTTGAATTTCGCGTCCATCACCGCTTCGGCCAGACACTCTTGCAAAACTTGCTGGCGTTTCTTTTGGCTTACGATCAAAATCCAGGCGCCGATTTCTTTGATATTGTTGTCGGCAGCGATCGCCATGACTTCGCCCATGCGTTCTATTTCACTGGTTTCAACCTCTAGACCGATTCGGGCTTGATAGCCGCGCAAAACCTGGCGATTATCCGCCCATTCATAAACAGGCCCGATATTATATTCGGACGTGGTCAGTTCGCCGTCTTTCAATTTTAAACGCAGCACCTGCGCCCGCACCGCTTCATAGGCCTTGACCGCGCTATTCACCGCCGCCTTAACGTCGGTAGGATGCTTGGAAAATGACACCATGTTCAAACTTGCTCTATCGGGAACGATTTCTTTGTGGCAAACGCCGTTTACAGTAACCGAACGGTTGATTTCAGCGGCCACCGAAGGCATCGCGGTCAGAAAAACAACGGCGACGGCAAGAATAGAAGTTTTTTTCATGATAACCTCGTTAGGATTTTGGCGGGAATAGGCAGCATAGCCGGAAACAAGCCATAAAAAAACCGCCAAATTATGGCGGTTTTTGTGATTACTGCTTAATAAACTACATCAGCCTCTCGCGTCTCGGCACAGCAAAAGCAATCGAACTTGCCGGCAATTCCAGCGCCGGATTGAACGACAGGCCCGGCGGCAATTCGCGGAATATATTGCCCCGGTTCAAATTTTGATTATGCTTAAAGAAATTGATGTATAGCCGCATCGTGTCGATATGATCTTGGGTCGCGGCCTCAGACGACGGCGTAAAGCTGTTGTCGTCCATATTCAAGCTGCCCAGGCGCAGATCGCCGTTTTCATTGACGCGGATGACTTCGCGCATCCGGCCTTCTTGGCCGATGGTCAGCTCGTACCCCTTATCGGTCTTGATGACATATTCACGGTTATCGACCAGAATGGCTGATCCAAATTCATTGGCCATATGCGCATTGCCATAGGCGAATTGTACACGCCCGTATCTGCGCCCGCCGCCGCCGTTTGCGGCCAATTCGGTTTCGGCCTTGGTCGGATCGCGGAAATTGGAAACCGCACCAGTGTCTTTATTTAAATCTGCAACCCTGTTATTGTCTAAAAGATATACATAACTGCTTTCTTCTTCCCGTAAGAAGGTGGCTTTTTCCACGCCGGCCATAATTTGTGCGGTTTTAAGCAAGGCTTGGCCGTCTTCGATCCAGTTTACCGCGCCGCTATTATTGATGGTCCCTGCGCGGCCACGGCCAAATGTTCCATCCGGATTGACTTCGAACACGGCGAAAGTAATAGTCAAATCGCGGCCCGAAATCTGACCGGATAAAGACATATAGCGCAAAGCAATGCTGTCTTCCCCGTTGGTCATGCTGACCGGCGCTGCGGGTTCAACAGGCTGTTGCGCTTGTGCCGGCGCATCATTTGTTGGGTTTGCCGCAGGTGTTGGGTTGACCGCAAGCGGCGGCTCTTGAACGAGAGGAGATTCGATACTGGGCATAAAAGCAGGAGCCTGCGGCGCCCCCCGTGGCTCGGTTGCTATCGGCGGCGGCGAGGAATCTATCATCTTTGGCGCGCCCCCGCCCATAGGCAGCCTTGAAATCGTGTTTCCTCCGCCTCCTTTTACCGTATTGGAACTTGCGGCAATGCCGGCACCCAGCAAACCGGTAGCCGCAATCGTGGCGGCCGCTGTGCGATTGACGAATTTATTATTCTTACGCAGTACCGGAAGCATATGGCTAGTTTTTGCAGCGGCAAATCCGCTGACGCCGCCGACGATGGCCGCAGCCCCCACGGCCAATATCGAGGTTCCCCCGGTAACCGCGCCAACGGCAACGGCGCCGCAAACGGCAGCCGCCCCGGAAAGCAAACCGACCCTGCGGCCGGATTTGGAGTAAAATTTACGGCCCTGGCCGTTGTTAGAATTTTGTTGTTCTGCCATTCTTCTGACTCCTGAGTTTATGGGTGCTTATTGTTAGCTTATTGTTATTTGTCTAGGCGCGGCCCATACGCAAACGCGCGGCCGCCAAATGCTGTGCGTCTAGCGGCCTTACGGGCAGCTTGCCCTCGATAGAAAAATTCGCCGATGCGATTTGCGTTCTAGCCAAATTTCCTTGCATGGGCTGCGACTCTTGAGTTTGGTTGCTCGGCGCGGTTTCCATAATATTCGAGCTTTGCTGAGCATTCCGGCTGTGGTGGTTCGTCGCGTGATAAGCTGAAACCGAATTATACGCCACAATCGTCGTTCCGATTACAGCAGAGGAAAGCTTAAAGCACGTTCTGAATGTTTCTTTAAAGCTTGCGTAGGGCGTATGTTTCTTTGATATCTCATCCGCCAGCTTGGACGCCATCGATACAGGAACGCTAATCGCGGTCGACATGATCGCGCTGCAAACCAGCGTACAAGCCGCGGCGGCAACACCATTTATAGCGCCATAAAGCCCGCCTAAGAGAGCAATCGACCCTTGGGCAGTCGGCTGCCCCACCGCATCGCGTGCGCCGACAACGGCTATAACCCCAGACAAAACTGTGGAAGCGGCGATAATTCCGCCGTAAATAACCCTATTTTTAACCGTCATTTTCTACCCTTTGCTTTAACAAGTATAGGCAACGGGGTCAAAAAAGTCAATCCGAAAGAGAAACAGCTTTAGGTGCTAGGCCGCCTTGGTTAACGGGCGGTATTTAATGCGTTTCGGTGTTTCGGCATCTTCGCCTAGGCGGCGCTTCCGGTCGGCCTCGTAATCGGCGTAATTGCCTTCGAACCAGACCGCCTGGCTGTCCCCTTCGAACGCCAGAATATGCGTTGCGATACGGTCCAAAAACCAGCGGTCGTGCGAAATGATCACGGCGCAGCCTGGAAATTCATAAAGCCCTTCTTCGAGCGCGCGCAGCGTATCCACATCCAAATCGTTGGTAGGCTCGTCGAGCAGCAGCAAATTGACGCCGGTTTGCAGCATTTTCGCCAAATGCACCCGGTTGCGCTCGCCGCCCGATAATTGCCCGACGCGCTTTTGCTGATCCGGCCCCCGGAAATTGAACTGGGCGCAATAGGCGCGGGACGGCATTTTCTTGCGGCCCAAATCGACCTCGTCATTGCCATTCGAAATTTCTTCCCAAACGGTTTTCTTGTCGTTCAGCGCGTCGCGGGTTTGATCGACATAGCCGGTCTTGACCGATTCCCCCACCCGTATCGTGCCGCCATCCGGCTTTTCCGCGCCGGTGATCATTTTGAACAAAGTGGTTTTACCAGCGCCGTTGGGCCCGATCACGCCGACGATGCCGCCGGGCGGCAAGCGGAAAGACAAGCCGTCGAACAGCAATTTATCGCCGAACGCCTTGCGCAGATTTTCGGCCTCGATAACGACCTGGCCCAGCGGCGGGCCTGCGGGAATAATGATCTGCGCGGTGTCGCCCACCTTTTCCTTGGACTTGGCCAAAAGATCGTTATAGGACGCGATACGCGCCTTGGATTTGGCTTGCCGAGCCTTGGGCGAAGAATTGATCCACTCGCGTTCCTCTGCCAAGGCTTTTTGCCGCGCGCTTTCTTCTTTTTCTTCCTGCGCCAGGCGTTTTTGTTTCTGTTCCAGCCAGCTGGAATAATTGCCCTCGTATGGGATACCTTGGCCACGATCGATTTCCAGAATCCATTTCGCGACATTGTCCAAAAAATACCGGTCGTGGGTCACGGTTACGACCGTACCTTTGAATTCGGCCAAATGCCGTTCCAGCCACGCGACCGATTCCGCGTCCAAATGGTTGGTCGGCTCGTCGAGCAAAAGCAAATCCGGTTTTTCCAAAAGCAAGCGGCACAGCGCGACGCGGCGCTTTTCGCCGCCGGAAAGTTTTGTTACGTCGGCGTTCCCGGGCGGGCAGCGCAGCGCCTCGAGCGCGATTTCGATCTGCCGTTCCAATTCCCAGCCATTGACCGCGTCGATTTTTTCCTGCAACTCCGCCTGTTCCGCAAGCAGCGCGGTCATTTCATCATCCGACATTTCTTCGGCGAATTTCGCGCTGATCGCCTCGAATCTTTCCAGGATGCCTTTGGTTTCCGCCAAAGCCTCCATCACATTGCCCAGAACGTCCTTGTCGGCGTTCAATTGCGGCTCTTGCGGCAAATAGCCGACGCGCGCGCCTTGGGCCGCATAGGCCTCGCCGGAAAATTCCTTGTCCACGCCCGCCATGATTTTCAGCAGCGTCGATTTGCCGGCGCCGTTGGGGCCGATGATGCCGATCTTGGCGCCGGGCAGAAAGGACAGCCAAATGTCCTTTAAAACTTCCTTGCCGCCGGGAAAGGCCTTGATCATGCCCTTCATGGTGTAGACGAATTGATTCGATGCCATTTTTTTGAATTTCCTTTGTTAGGCCATGGTTTTAGCGCGATGCGGCGCGGGATGCAACTTTTTGCCGGGAATGGCTGGAAACAAGGGCAGAAAACGCCATATAAGCTTATGAAATATTGGTTTTTCAGGCTTGGTTTTCGGCACTGATTTTATGGATTTTATGGGCGGAAAATACAATTGCCTTATTATGGGACATAACGATCTTACCAACAATAAAACCCCCGCCGGGGGTTTTATTGTTTAGTTGGTGGGCCCAACAGGATTGTTGATTGGCCTACTGGCCAATCCCCCTTGCGGGTCGCTCGCGATTCTTTGAATCGCTGCGCGTTCCAAAATTGCTTGCTGCAATTTTGTCGAACCATTTACGGTTCGAATGCTTGTTAAATCCACCATTAAATAACCCCCTTTTAAGGGGGTTATTTAATGGTGGGCCGCCAGCGCCTTTACAAATCAAACGCTCTCCCAAATTGGTTAATGGGCTATAGGTCAATGTTTCTTAGGTATAGCCGATCCGACAGTAAAATATTTCTTGACTTCGAAACGAAACCATTATAAGTTTTTACTATTATGAACAAAGCAGCTGCCATATTCTTTTTTCAAATCTCCGTTTGGTGGGCCTAAGCCCACACATCCTGCTTTTATCTTTTTTCTGAACAATTGAACTTTGCAACGCCTTGAAAAAGGCGGGTTTTAACTTTTATCCAAACGGAGAAGTATTATGACTACTGTAAATGAATCACGGCCTTACACGCCGGAGGAATTAAAATTTGCCGGTTATTTGAGTGGTCTTATGTCATCTAGTACAGGGGGGCTTCATAAAGAAGTTCTAATCGCTATATTAGAAGGCGAAAACCTCCAAAAACTGGCCGAAGTTTGCTATCAATACCGTAATCAACCAAGGCAATTTGGTCCGCCACAGGGATATGGCATCAGCACTTACACCGCGGAATCACCTATAAAAAATTCTTTGGATGGTTATCTCAGTCATATCCAGGAAATTATAGAGAAAAATTGTCATTTTTATGATATCCCGGCGCCAGCGCGGAGCTGTCTTTGGCGATCCTAATGCTTATGAGCATCTAAGGCAAAAATTGGCTGGCTCTGCATTCAAAGCTGTTCAAATCGACGATAACGTTTTAGCGATGATGACCACCGGATTATCGTACGAGCTAATGTTTGAAAGCGCAACTGGAATGACTACCACAGAATATTTTCGGCGGAAAAGTGGTCTCATATGTACGCAAGAACAGGTAGAATTTAGGCCAAATCGGGCACTGATTGCTCTGGCCGAATCTTTATATAGGAGGAACTAGACTCATACGGGCGGCCAACGGGCGCCAACAATTTGTATGGAGCTAATTGCAGGGCCTTCGCAAGAAGAGGTGCAAACAATGCTGGATTCCATCGGAGCTAAACACCGCAAACAAAATAGACTCGCCTATGCAATTGTTGGTTCAGTGCTCATGGTAATATTTGGCACAATGACAGCAATCGCTTTCTCTTACGGTAAAGGTTGTTCCTACAATCCGAGTTCGACATCCGTTAAAAAAACTGGGGCTTTATCTCTTCCATTATTAGAAACGACTAGAGAGCAAAAAACCAGATAAGATTCGAGATGGAAAAAATTACTTACGCCAAGCTGCGCGATTTTATGAAATCGCCGGAGATCATCAGCCAAGCAGTACAGCAAAACGAGGACGCAAGTCTTGATGAAGAGCAGATCATTAAAAGCTTTAATGCCTTGGACGATGTATGGGATGAGTTGTTTCCGGTCGAACAAAACCGAATTCTGCAGCTGATCATTAAAAAGCTGGAGGTGCATGAAACAGGCCTGCGCCTGACGATCCGCACCGATGGTTTCCGCGCCCTGGCGCAAGAAATGAAACAAGAGGCACCCCATGCAGCCTGAAAATACCATCACGGTCGAGATTCCGATAAAAATGCGCATCACAAACCGGCAGAAGCTGATTCTCGTGCCAGATGCATTGTTGCCAGCGACCAAGCCGCAGATCGAAGACCGGCTGCTGCATGTCATCGCTAAAGGATTCGCATGGCGGCGGCGCATCGAGGAAGGGAAAGTCCGCCATATGGGCGAAGTGGCCGAGCAGGAAAAGGTTTCATTGCCGTATGTGCATGCCTTGATTAATCTAACCTATATATCCCCTCTCGTGGTTACAGCTATTCTAACAGGCATACAATCGCGCTCGCTTGATCGTCAGACGCTGGAACAAATGGCGGGAAAATTATTATGGGAAGAGCAAATTGAATTATTGAATAGTTAGAAACGCAAAGTGTATCCAGCTGCTGGCACCCGAAAAAATATTTTTTCTGTTTGCGCGTCAATAATTTACATGCTGTTTGCCGCAGAAACGCTAGGAAAAAACTTGACTTTGTGAAAATAATATGGTACAAAATTATCATGATTGAAAAGTGTGTCCGCCCCGCGAAAAGCGTCGGCGGATTTTTTATTGGCCTTATTTTTTGACGCCTTTTCGGCTCAATTGCTTGACGACTTGTCCGCCATAGCCTTGGCGACGGCGGAAGCTAGCCATACAAACCAGCACTTTTTTAATTCAACGGTAAAACATTTTTTGAGTTCCCTACTCAGGCCTCGCCTTGCGTTGTTGATGAGGCGCGTCTTATTGCGGCGCAAGGCAGGTTTGAATGGGGAATATAGTCAACACTACGAATAGGGAATTTAAAACATGATATTCAGAAAACCGCCAGGCGGAGGATTATTCGGCCTTGGCTCATTTTTACAGCAACAAAACAATACCCCCAATTATGGCAGCTACGATATCCTATCGTCGCCGCTATTTCAGCCAAACCCCGCCGCACCGCAGGGCAATAACTTATTGCCGGGTTAATGGGACTGGCAAAAGAAAAAGCCGCCCGTGGTTGATCTTTTGACGGGTTTGGCCAGTATGTTCGGCACACCCAAAAATCAGCCGGAATTCGGCATCCCGCAGCCTGATATCGGCTTTAGCTTGCCAACTACCACGCCGCCTATCATCGCCCAAGCGCCGCAAGATAAAGGAGGTTGGAACGACTGGATGACCAATTGGAATTTACAGCGCTCCGATTTGGGCGATCTGCCGGAATATCCGCAGGCAAATGATCCATTCGCTTTAGGCAAGCAAACCGGTGATATGATCCGTAAAACCTGGCATGACGTTCATAAGGATTATGCCTTCAACACGATTCAGGAAAACTTTCCATCTTTCGGCGCGCCGGAGCCGCAGCCGGACGAGTCCTATCATGGATATTTTGACCGCGTGGGGCAGAAGGTGCAGGAAACGAATCCTTATCAGCTTGCCACGATGCGCCGGTTCAGCGCAGACGAACAGCCGATCAACCTGGCGCAAAGCCAGCCCGCGCAGCCGGAAGCGCAAAGCCCGTTTATGGAAGGCGACACCGGCTTGCCGCAATACAATATCAACGATGATTTTTCAGCATCAGTACAAGGGCTGCCAAATGGCAAATGGATTCATACGGACAAAGCGTATCCCGGTTATATTAAGAAAACAACTAGGCAAGCTCAGCAAAACGATGTGGATTTTAGCACCACTCTGCAGAAAACAGAAATGCCGGACGATCAAAAAGCCATGGTATTAGAAATTCGAAAATATGAAAATCCTGGTGCCGGACCCGAAGATTATAAACTTCATCATCCTAAAGGAAAATATAGCGGTCCCACTATGGGCATGGGCAGCGATTTTGGACAGCCACATCGAAGTTCGCCCATGAATGAACAGCAGGCATTAAATGCTGGATTTAATCCAAAAGACGCAAAAATTATAGGCGGAGCCGCCAATAAGCGTGGTTATGATTCTGCAGATTATGTAATGGAAAATCGGGACTGGATGGACGCCCCGACACATGAGCAAGCTATCAATCTCATGAGAAATGATGAGCATTTTCAGCGCACTGTCAGCAGAGTGGAAAACATTGCGAAAACCCGCGATCTAGACACAGATCAAAAATCGGCATTGGCGCAAATGCTATACAATTCTGGAACATTATCCGGCAACAAAGCGTTTAGCGATGCCATTAAGAATGATGATGGGGTTTCTGCTTCAGCCGCAGTAGAGGATTTCTTAAATCAAAGCGCTGGCAATAAGAAGGCCGTTCGCGAAGCGCACCCTGAAGTGGAACGAAGAATGTATGAGGGGTTAGACAAACTATTTCCGCAAAAAGAAGAGGAAGAATAAGCTCTAATGACAAGCGCGGCTGGTTATTGTGTAAAGCAAATTTTCATAATAACTGGTCTGCGCTTCGATTATTGAAACCTCATCCATAGAGCCGCAATCTCCTTTATAACAATAGATGGTCCTATGAATGTTATCCGTAGCTTTCATAAATTCGTCGAATTCTTGTATAAATTGAGCCGACTGGTCCGAATCTTCAGACAAGCATTTCATGGCGGTATTTTTTACGGCGTCGATAATGCAACTGGAATAACCCCCACTACTTTCTTTAATTTGAGTCATGGATTTTTCTTCCTGTTCCTCTTGGGATTCCTGCACGCAAGCGCAAATTGCCATGAAAGCCGATTTGCGCGTGGAAATATAACTGGCACTTTTGCCCGCGTATTCTTTAGCGGCTTTTTGTACGCAAATTTCATTGCTGTTGCCCACATTTGCGGCATAAACCGGCTTAAAAGCTAGTCCCAATAAAAAAACGCAGAAAATACAAAACTTTTTCATAACAGCCTCATTTATATAATCATTAGTTGTAGATAATTAATTTGGCAAAAAGCTGGGGCTGCATTTAGATTTTAGTTGTAGTCCCAGCTCTCCCAATTCATCTTTATTAAGCTTTTGGCCATTCCCCTCTATATATTCTTTCAAGTTGCTTTCAAGGCATAACTGTTCCGTTGTGCTAACCGGCTCAAATACATTGCCTCTATAATTATCTTTAATCCAGCCATCCAACAGTGTGACCGACTGTAATTTTTCGCCTTTTTGCAAAGTATAAATATATTTTGCGGATGCTGCGCATATCGTCGGACGGCTTTCCAATTTTTCGTATAATGCGGAATTATAGTCCGTATGCAGCAAGTATAGAAAATCCGCAAAGCTGTATAATTGCGTATATTCTAATACGCCATTTTTAATACTAGCTTCACCAAACCCCATATTGCACCGGTCTCCCTGACCCAAGTCTCGAACGATTTGAAGAATGCGCCTATTCTCGTTGGGTGTGTATTTCACAAGAATCAATTTATTCCAATTACGACCTGTATAATGGGTTAATTCCAATACGATTAAATCGCCCATTTTCCCAACAATGCTGTAATCTAAATTTTCACCATAATATTCTTCCTGTTTTTCGTCACCGCTCATTCTCATTTTGATCTCAGAGCATTTCTTTACATCGATAGTGTCTTTGCTCACGTCCATCCAGAATTCGTAAAAGCATTCGGGTCGAATGACCGTCTCTCCCACAGAAAGCCACTTCGGTCCCATAGTGATTTCAGCCGCGTGAGAAAGTCGCGGATCGCTGATTAAATAAAGGCACAAAATAAGGATGCAAAATAGCTTGGGCATGGAAATCCTTAGGTTAAGGTCATACCATACTATAATTCCTGCGGACTGATATCAATAGGTTAACAACCACAGGTTTAATTCTCCGCCGCCCTGGTCGCCAGTAAATTTTCAAACATAAATTATAAAGCCAAAATTTTAACCGCAGTTTTCTGCGGTTATTCGATATAAACAAAAAAACCGTGGTTAAGTTGGGCAGAGAAAAACGGCCAGATAGAGAGAGAATTCGGGGAATTTTTACGCCATTCGGCAGGGCCGTGGTTAAGTTGGCAACGCTACAAAGCCCCAAACAGGCTGCGTTGCGCACGGCGGGTGATTATAAACCGAGAGGGTTTGTAAGGGGGGAATTGGTGGGCCAAGAAACTCTCTAATAAAACACTCTCAATAATTTTATGTCACA
>CAYRVJ010000031.1:0-12015 GCA_964427785.1 uncultured Alphaproteobacteria bacterium
CTGGTTTTTAATGTCTTCGGCGCGTTTGCGGCCAGGCGCATCCTGGGGCAAAAGCGCGATGGCGCGATTGGCCTGTTTTTCCGACTCTACCCTGTCGCCGCGCAGAAGCGCCATTTCCGCCAAAGCCAGCGCGCTAAGGCCGATATGGCCGAGCTTGCCTTGGGCTACGGCTTCAAGCCGCCAGGCGGGGGCGTAGCGCGGTTCCAGCCGCAGCACCTCGGTCAAATGCGCGGCGGCGCTTTGCCAGCCGGATTTATCTTCCGCCTGCAACAGCGATTGCGCAAGGCCCATGCGGATCAAGGCTTGGTGCGGCGCCAATTCCAGCGCGGCGGAATAATCGCGGATCGACTCCGCGATATGGCCATGTTCAAAATAAATCTGGCCTCTCTGTTCCAGGAAAAACGCGTCTTGCGGATTTTCGCCACATAATATGTCCAGCTCTTTTATGGCGGAATCGAAATCGCCTTTTTTATAGGCGGCGATAGAACGCGCATAACGCGCCCAAACGCTTTGATCGCTTGCGGGGTATGCGAATTGCACATAATCTTGGCCGCGCAAATGCCCGATCAACTTGGCGCGCATGCGGGCGAAAGCGGTTGTATAAGCCTTGTTTTCCGCTTGTTGCGGCGTAGAGCGCATAAAGGATTCGACCGCCTGCATTCTATCCGAAGAAAGCGGGTGCGATAGGGTGTAAGGGCTGCTTTGCGGATCGAGCAGCGCTTTTTGCTGCTGCTGCAAAATGCCGAAAAATTCATAAAGCCCTTTGGCCGAAACGCCGCTTTGCTTTAAATAGGACAACGCCGCTTGGTCTGCCGACCTTTCCTGTGTCCTGCTATAGGCCAAAAACTTGCTTTGCAGCAAATGCGCCCCGCCGGCGATGACGGCGGCCCCGGCATCGCCCTTGCCCAGCGCGAAAGCGGCCACGGCCAAAAGATGCGTGATGATAGATTCCACGCTAAGATTGTCCATGACTTCGCTGTGGCGGGAAAGATGCCCGCCCGCTATATGGCCCAGCTCGTGCGCCATGACGCCCATGATTTGTTCGTGATTTTCGGCGCGTATCAAAAGCCCGGTATGCAAAAACAAATTCTGCCCGCCTGCGACAAAGGCATTGAGTTCGTCGTTTTGCACGATGAAAACGCGCAGGCTTTCCCGGTCTATGCCCGACGCGTTCAGCAAAGGTTGCAGCATGATCTTGAGGCTTTCTTCCACCTCGGCGTCGCGGATTAAGGGCATAGAGGATTTTTGCGCCAGGGCAGGGAATGGCGTCAGCGCGCCGAACAGCAGCGTCAGCGCGGCCAGGACGGCAATCGCCTTTTTTGGGAATAAGCGGTGTGTCAACATTCCTGTTATCGGCGGTCAAGAAACCGCGATGAAATTAAGACCCTATCTTTTTCCACCAGCCGCGCTTGGGATTATCCGGCGTTCCGGTAACCAATTCCACATTGTCGGCGCCTGATTCCGGCCCTGACACGCTTGTGTCCTCCGGCGTATAGGATGTCACGTCGTTGCCATGCGTATTGCCGGCATAAGAATGGTTCTGAGGCGATTGCTCCGCGTCTTGGTCGGAATGGCCCGGCGAACCGCTATTGGAATGGCTGTCCGGTTCCCCTGCGGCATTGTGCGCCCTGCCTTTGTAGTTGGGATTGTCGCCATTCTGGCCGTTTTGCGGGCGTTCGCCGCGGTTGCGGTTGAACCGCCCCCTGCCGCGTCTGCCCCTGCCGCCGCGTTCCCGCCTTCCGTTGCGGTTGTTGTGGCGTTCGCCGCCTTCGGCAGTGTCTATGGCTTGCGCTTGGCCGTCATCGGCCTTGTTGCCGATATTATCGTCGATTTGACGTTCCTCTGGGATGAAATTGCCGTCGGCTTCGCCGCCGTCATCGGCTAAAACAGGCTGCTGATGCGGACGGTCGTTTTTATGCTTGCGACCGCCGTTATCGAATCTTGATCCTCTATCCCTGCGTCCGCCTTTGTTGCGGCCGGGTCTTTGGTTTGCGCTGTCGGCGTTTTCGGCGTTCGAGTCCGACTCTTCGCGCGTTCCGTCGCTGCGGATCCGCTCGATGCGGTAAGCAGGAGACATCAGCGCATTGTCGGCGAGTATCAATATCTTGGCGCTATGCGTCGTTTCCAGCTCGCTCAGCGTCGCCCGCTTGTGATTCAGCAAGTACATGGCGACTTCGTTCGATAAGAACAACTTGATTTCGACGCTGCTGCGGCGGGATAGATCTTCTTCGAGGGCGCGCAAGGCGACAAGCGCCGAAGATTCGGTCGATCGTACCTTGCCAGATCCGCTGCAATGCGGACATTGGTGCGAGGACGTTTCCAGAACGCTGGGGCGCAATCTTTGCCGCGTCATTTCCAAAAGGCCGAAATGGCTGATGCGGCCGATTTGCATGCGCGCGCGGTCTTTACGCGCGGCTTCTTTGAATTTGCGCTCGACAGCGACCTTATTGCCGTGATGCTCCATGTCGATAAAGTCGATGACGATCAGCCCGGCCAAATCGCGCAGCCGCATTTGCCGCGCGATTTCCTCGGCAGCCTCAATATTGGTCCGCAATGCGGTTTCTTCGATGTTTCGCTCGCGCGTGGATCTGCCGGAGTTGACGTCGACGGCGACCAAGGCTTCGGTCTGGTCGATGATGATGTAGCCGCCGGAAGGCAGTTCGACGCGGTTGTCATGCACCGCGTCAATTTGGTTTTCTACCTGGAATTTTTGGAACAGGCCGCAATTCTTGTCTTTATATTGCTGCACTTTGCGCGCATGGCTTGGCGTTAAAACCTTCATCAGGTTTTTCGCTACCTTATAACCCTCGTCGCCTTCGACATAGACTTGTTCGATGTCGCGGTTGTAAAGGTCGCGAATGGCGCGTTTGACCAAATTGCCTTCTTCGTAAATCATCGCCGGCGCGGTCGATTGCAGCGTGGTGTCGCGGATTTCGTCCCATACTTTCAGCAAGTAATCGCAGTCGCGCTTGATATCGGCTTTGGGTCTGTCCGCGCCTGCGGTGCGCAAGATCACGGCCATTCCGTCCGGCACTTCCAGGCTGGAGATAATGGTCTTCATGCGTTTGCGGTCGGTGTAATTGTTGATCTTGCGCGAAACGCCGCTGCGCGCGCTGTTCGGCATCAAAACGCAATACCGGCCGGGCAGAGAGATATAGCTTGTCATCGCGGCGCCTTTGTTGCCGCGTTCTTCCTTGACAATTTGCACCAGCAATATCTGCCTGCGTTTGATCACTTCTTGGATTTTATAGCGGCGGCTGGGGCGTTGCTTACGCCAGCTTCTCGCTTCCTCGGCTTCGTCGCCGCCGACGGTTTCAACGCCGGGAGGGGCGCGTTCCGGCAAAGGGTCTTGGGCAGAGGGCAAGCTTTCTGCTTGCGTTTCCAGCGGGTTCTCGGAGCCTTCTTCAAGAACGAAAGCGTCCGCTTGCGGGGATGATTCTGCCACTCTATCGCCGTCGGCAGGCGTTTCCAAAGGTTCCGGAGCAGTGGATTCCTCCACGGCTTCTGCGGCTTCAATTTCGACGTCTTCCTCTTCTTCGGCGCGCAAAAGTTCTTCGCGGTCGGAAACCGGGATTTGATAATAATCGGGGTGGATTTCGGAAAAAGCCAAAAAGCCCTGGCGGTTTCCGCCGTAATCGACGAAACAAGCCTGCAGAGAAGGCTCTACGCGGGTAACTTTGGCTAAGTAAACATTTCCTTTGATCTGGCGCTTGTTCGCACTTTCGAAATCAAAGGCTTCTAGGCGGTTGCCGTCCAGGATCGCGACCCGCGTTTCTTCGGGATGCGACGCATCTATTAACATTTTTTGTGTCATTGATAGTAAGCTCCGTGTGCCGCGCAAGGCCGTTTTTCAGGACCAGGGCGTTTGCAATGTGATGTATGTGTTGTATCGCCATAAGAAGGAGGCCGGAATAGCGGTCAAGGCCGCTCCGCGCGAATGCGGAATAATCCGTCATGCCCAAAGACGGGCTGAATAGCGCGGATATGGTGCGGGTGGTCGACATAATTTGGCCTTAGGCAAATCCTATAATTCAACTGTTTTTCCATGATCCGGGCAAGCCCGTATCCAGAATATGTCTTTAAAAATGCGATTCTTGCAGCCAGCGGGCGAATTGCGCCATGGGACAAGTTTTTGCGTTACTTATAAGACATCGTAATTATAATATAGAACCAAATCACAGCCATTGCAATTGGCAATTTATCCCTTGTGCGGCCATGATTTGGCCAAATTCAAACCTTATAATCCTTCGCTTGGAGTGATGGCAGCGCAAATTTACCGATATTTTTTTAAAACCAAGGCACGGCTGCTTGTTTTGCTGGCGTTGTTTTGCTGCGTTCTTTTGCCTTGTGCCGTTTGGGCCGTGGATTATGCGCCATCGGGTCTTGCGGTCAAAGCCGTGCGTCTTGGGGAGCATCAAACCCCGCAAGGCGCGGAAACGCGCTTTGTTTTGGATCTTAACGCCAAGGCCGATTATCAGGTTTTTACACTGGAGAATCCATACCGGGTCGTGATCGACCTGCCGCTTTTGCGCTGGGAGATATTGCCGGGATCGGGCCAGCAATCGCGCGGCATCATCCGCAATTTCCGCTATGGCATATTTGAAGGCAACAGGTTCCGCATCGTTTTGGACGTGGCCGCGCCGCCGCGCGTCGCCGGGGTCAAGTTCATCGCCCCATCGGCCCAGACCGGCATGAATCATCACCGGCTGGTTTTAGATATCGCCAGGCAAGAAACGCCGTTTAAAACTTTTCAAACAGGAAATTTGACGCCGCCGCCCGATCTTGTTGGGGCCGAAAAAAACACCGCGCCGGAACCGCCGCTTGCGGCGCCGGATGCGTCGGAAAACCGGAAGAAAGTAATCGTGATCGATCCGGGGCATGGCGGGGTCGATCCCGGCGCTATCGGCGTCAGAAAGACCTACGAAAAAACCGTCACGCTTCAAATCGCCAAAGAACTGGCCAAGGAATTGTCCAAAAACAAAGATTATAAAATCGTCTTAACCCGCAGCGACGACCGTTTTATCAAATTAAGCGACAGGGCCAAGCGCGCGCGGCAGGAGAACGCCGACATATTTCTGTCTTTGCACGCCGATTCGCATCCGAAAAAAACCGTGCGCGGCGCTTCGGTTTACACCCTTTCCGAAAACGCATCCGACAGCGAGGCGGAACGGCTGGCCGAACAGGAAAACAAATCCGACATCATCGCGGGATACGATCTGGCAGGAGAAAGGGATGATGTGTCGTCGATCCTGATCAATCTGGCGCAGCAGGAAACCATGCAGCTTTCAGGCTATTTCGCCAAGAATCTGGTCGAGCATATGCAAAAAAGCGCGGCTGTCCTTGAAAATCCTTTGCGATCCGCCGGTTTTGCGGTATTAAAATCGCCCGACGTCCCATCCGTCTTGATAGAGATGGGATACCTTAGCAACGCCGAGGATGAAAAACTGCTTTTGGACGCCGATTACCGGCGCAAGCTGATAAAAGCAATTGCGGATGCGGTGGACGCATATTTTAAAGATCAAGGTTTGTACCTGCCTTATGGGGCGTTGCCATAGAATTTATAGAGTTTTAGGATTGTTCATGTTTCGCTTTTTCGTTTCGATTTTATCGCTTTGTTTCCTTGGCGCCATCGTCGCCGGGCTGGGGCTTTTGTTTTTCGTCTACAGCTATGGCGAAGGCTTGCCGGATCACAAGCAGCTTGCCAATTACGATCCGCCGATCGTAAGCCGGCTATATGCCGCCGACGGCCAATTGCTGTGCGAATATGCCGTCGAAAAAAGGGTATTCGTTCCGATCAGCGCGATTCCGCCGCTTGTGGTCAAGGCGTTCATCGCCGCCGAGGACAAGAATTTTTACACCCATCCCGGCGTCGATTTCATTGGCGTGATGCGCGCCATGGCAACCAATTTCGTCAATCTGGCTTCGGACAAAAGGCTTGTCGGCGCGTCGACCATAACCCAGCAGGTGGTGAAAAACTTTTTGCTGACCAACGAGCTGTCCTATACCCGTAAAATCCGCGAGGCGATTCTGGCGTTCCGCATCGAAAAGACTTTCAGCAAGGAAAAAATTCTTGAACTTTATTTGAATCAAATTTACCTGGGCAATTCCGCCTATGGCGTTGCTGCCGCGTCCTTGCAATATTTCAACAAATCCTTGGATCAATTGACGGTGCAAGAAGCCGCGTTCCTGGCGGCTTTGCCCAAGGCGCCGAACAATTACCAGCCGGATAAGCATTACGAAGCGGCTTTGGGACGCCGCAACTGGGCTATCGACCGGATGGAAGAAGAAGGATTTATTCCAAAAGATTTGGCGGCCGAAGCCAAGAAAACAGAATTGAAGGTGCGCAAAAAAGGCGGGATCGAATCGGTGCATGCCGATTATTTCTGCGAAGACGTGCGCCGCGTTTTGGTCGAAAATTTCGGCGAAGACCAGCTTTACAAGGGCGGGCTTGCGGTGCATACCACGCTCGACCCCGCCTTGCAAAAATCCGCAGAGCGCGCCTTTAACGACGGCATCGTGGAATATGACCGCCGTCACGGTTGGCGCGCAAAGCCTATCGCCAAGCTGGAATCTCTGGACGACTGGCAGGCGGCCCTGGGCAAGATCACGGCGCCGCTGGGATTGAACGGGTGGGAACTTGGCGCGGTGCTGCAAAGCGGCAATGACGGCAGCCGCGTAGGGCTGAAGGGCGGGCAAACGGCGTTTTTGCCTTTTTCCGAAATGTCCTGGGCGCGCAAGACTTTGTCCGGGCAGAATTTAGGCGCGGCGCCGAAAAAGCCGCTGGACGTCGTAAAGCCGGGCGATGTGATCGCGGTGGAAAGAATACAGGACGATCCGAAAATCAAAAAGCCGGACGCCAAAGATGTGCTGGTCGGGTTGCGCCAGATACCGGATGTCAACGGCGCTTTGGTCGTGATGGATCCCCATTCCGGCCGGGTACGCGCCATGGTCGGCGGGTTCAGTTATCTGCAAAGCGAATTTAACCGCGCTACCCAGGCCAAGCGCCAGACAGGTTCCGCGATCAAGCCTTTGGTGTATCTTGCGGGACTCGAAGAAGGCATGACGCCTGCGACCCTGATTTTGGACGCTCCGGTCAGTTTAGAGCAAGGGCCGGGACTTCCCGCGTGGGAGCCGGGCAACTACACCGGCGATTTCGCGGGGCCCGCGACGATGCGTTTCGGGCTTGAACAATCCAGGAATTTGATGACCATCAGGCTCGCGAAAACCGTGGGCATGGAAAAAGTGACCGCTGCGATTGAACGGTTCGGCGTCGCTGAAAAATTGCCGCCGCAATTCGCCATCGCATTGGGCGCTTGGGAAACAACTTTGATGAAGCTGACCACGGCCTATGCCGCCATCGCCGGCGGCGGAAAAATGGTCGAGCCTATTTTAATCGACCGCATCCAGGACCGCAGGGGAAAAATCCTTTATCGGGCCGACAAACGCAGCTGCGATATTTGTTATAATACGCCTTGGATGCGGCAGGCTCCCCCCGCGCTGGCGGATCCAAGGCCGCAAATCGTCGATCCAGTCACCAATTACCAGCTGATTTCGATGATGCAGGGCGTGATCGAGCGCGGCACGGCGCAGCGCGTTAAGGCGCTGGGCCAGCCGATTGCCGGAAAAACGGGAACCACCAATGATTTTTTTGATTCTTGGTTTATCGGCTTTACCCCCGATTTGGTCGCGGGCGTTTATGTGGGATTCGATCAGCCGCGCACTCTAGGCAGCAAAGAAACCGGCGCGTCCGTCGCCGCGCCGATCTTTATTGATTTCATGGCCGACGCGCTGAAAAAACATCCGTCCAAGCCATTCCCCGTGCCGGACGGCGTGCAATTGATGCCGGTCAACATCGACACCGGCGAGCCGGGCGAAGAAGGTTATCCCGGCGTGATTCTCGAAGCGTTCCGCGCCGGCAAGGATTGGAGCGGCAACAGCCAAGTGATCGACGGCGACGTGCCGTTCGACCCCAATGCCGGAAGCGGCGGATTTTTCCGTTCGCTGTTCGACGGGGTTTATTAAAGGTTTATTCGCATGAGAACAGAAATACAGCCCATCGTACAATCCATCAAAGACGCGATCGCTTTGATGAGGAGGTCTCTTTGACTGGGACAAAGCGGTCGCGCATTTAAACGAGCTAAATCAAAAAGCCGAAGACCCCGGCATTTGGAATGACGCCGCCGCCGCGCAAAAAATCATGCGCGAGCGCACCGTGCTTGCGGCGAAAATAGATGCCGTGCGCCATATTGAAACCGCGCTGAACGACAATATAGAGCTGGCCGAGATGGGCCAGAAAGAAGGCGACACATCTATTGTGGAAGAAGCCGAGCAGGCGATCCATCAGCTGCACAAGCAAGTGCAGAAAAAGCGGCTTGAGACGCTTTTGTCCGGCGAGGCCGACGGCAACGACACTTATCTGGAAATCAATTCCGGCGCAGGCGGAACCGAGGCGTGCGACTGGGCCTTTATGATTTTGCGCATGTATACAAGATGGGCGGAACAGCGCGGATATAAGGTCGAAATCCTCGAAGAATCGCCGGGCGACGAGGCGGGCATCAAATCCGCCTCGCTGCGCATATCGGGCAACAACGCCTATGGCTGGCTGAAAGGCGAATCGGGCGTACATCGTTTGGTGCGGATTTCGCCATTCGATTCCAACGCGCGCAGGCACACAAGTTTCGCCAGCGTTTGGGTTTATCCCGTGATCGACGAGTCGATTGAAATAGATTTGCAGGAAAAAGACATTCAGGTCGATGTGATGCGCGCATCCGGCGCGGGCGGGCAGCATGTCAATAAAACATCCAGCGCGGTGCGCATGACCCATATTCCGACCGGCATTGTCGTCAAATGCCAATCCGACCGCAGCCAGCACCGTAACCGCGCCATGGCGCTCGATATGCTCAAGGCGCGGATTTACGAGCAGGAATTGAAAAAGCGCGAGGCGGCAGCGCAAGCGCAGCACGACCAAAAAACCGATATCGGCTGGGGGCATCAAATCCGGTCATATGTTTTACAGCCCTATCAGATGGTCAAAGATCTGCGCACCGAGCATGAAATCGGCAACGCGCAAAGCGTGCTCGACGGCAATATCGATCCTTTCCTAGAGGCGTTTTTGGCGGCGCGGTTGCAATAATTTTTTCATTGGAAAAACTACTTGTCAGAACAAAATGGCTGTGTATACTTTGCGGAAACATAGCGCATACACACCATGTTAATCATATTCGACATCGACGGCACATTGACAGAAACCACAGGCGATTGGCCGCATTATAAGCGGGTTTTCAGCGCGCAGTTCGACGTGGAGGAAGCCGCAATCAGCGATAATTTCGACCACTATCCGCATATTACCGACAGCGCCGTGTTTTATACTTTGTGTGAAAGACATGCGGTGACGCCGACACAGCTTTGTTATCTAGAATTTGCGGCGCGTTATGTAGAAATCATGCAATCCGTAAGGGCGGAACCTATTCCCGGCGCGGCGGGTTTATTGGCGGATATCATGAAAGGCTCCAAACCTATTGCCGTGGCGACAGGCGCTTTTGTGCAAAAGGCGCTGGCGCGGTTGCAAGTGGTTGGCATTAGCAATATCGTGCCGATGGCAACCGCAAACGATCATAGGGAGAGGGCTGAAATTATGAGAATTTCCCGTGTGCGCGCGGAACGGCATTGCAATGCCGAATTTAGCGACATTGTTTATGTCGGCGATGGCCTGTGGGATGCAAGGGCTTGCGCCGATCTGGGATGGCGTTTTGTCGCTAGAACAACAAAGCCGGAAATTTTCCAGCCTTTCGGCGTGCCCGCGCAGTGTATAGTGCCGGATTACAGCAATATCGCCAAATTCCACCGGGCATTGCGCCATGCCCGCGTGCCGCAGCGTAGTTGATCGCGCGGCTTTCGATTACCGCGATTTATTTTTTCCTTTGCGCGTAGTACCCTGCTTGACCGCTTTTTTACGCGCCATATTGTGCGCTGGCTTTTTCGTTTTCGCTTTTGCTTTTGCCTTTGCTTTCGGCTTGGCTTTTGATTTGATCTTTATTTTCGCTTTCGCCTTTGTTTTAACCGTAGGCTTCTTTTTCACGGCGGGCGCCTTTGCCTTTTTATTGCTGTTCGCCGCTTGCGGCGACTTTCCGCCTAGGGCGGCGATGATTTCTGCCACATGGCTGGGCACGGAAACTTTACGCCAGATGTTTTCGATGCGGCCGTCAGCGCCGATCAGGAATGTGGCGCGTTCGATGCCCATATAATTTCGGCCATACATGCTTTTTTCAACCCAAACGCCGTATTTTTCGCAAACATTCTGGCTTTCATCCGATAGCAAAGGAAAATTCAAGCCGTATTTCGTTTTGAATTTCTTGTGGCTTGCGGCGCTATCCTTGGAAATTCCGATCACCTGCGCCGAAAGCGCCCTAATGCCGGATTTAGCGTCACGGAAATCGCAAGCCTCTGTGGTGCAGCCGGGGGTGTCGTCCTTAGGGTAAAAATACAGCACCGTTTTTCCGCCGCGGAACGAGGATAAAGATACCAAATTGCCGTTTTCGTCCGGCAAAGTGAAATCGGGGGCGTGGTCGCCGATGGATAGAGCCATGATAAACTCCTGTGTGATCGCGGTTGCTACTGGCAGAAGGATAGTGTTTTATGTTACAACTATCTGCTTCATATATAGAATTTCCTAAATTGTCCATAAGCCAGTTATCCATCTTGCTCACTTAATCTTCATGGTACGGAAAAGCATCAGGCTGCTGATAGAAATCCTTGGCGCCGTTTTGGGCGGGCTTGCGGTGATCGGCTTGCTTTTGGGTCTGCGCCTTTCGATCGGGCCATGGCCTTTGGATTTCATGAACGGATATTTGGAATCGGCTTTGACCGTGCCGGAACGCGGCGTGATCGCCGATATCCATTCCACCGAGCTGGTTTGGGATAAAAAGGAAAGCGAAATCGCGCTGCGCGCCGAAAATTTGTCGCTGCGCAACCCCGATGGCGCGACATTGGCGCTATTTCCGGAGGTGACGATCTCGTTAAGCCTGCACGCCTTGATAACGGGGCATGTTTTCCCCAGCAGCATCAATCTGGTCGAGCCGTCTTTCCGCCTGATTCGCCTTCCCGACGGCAGCTTCGAGATTATGCAGGGCGAGGCCGCTTTGCCCGCATCGGATGCGGCGGCGGAAAACCATTATCTAAACGATTTTCTTTCCCGCTTTGCCGCAGGCGAGGATAGCCAGGTATTGCGTTATCTGCGCTCGATCGAGGTGCGCAACGGCGATTTTCTGTATGACGATCGCAAGAACGGCAAGCAATGGTGGCTGCCCCGGTTCAATTTGGATTTGATTCGACGGGACGGCAAGCTGTCCGGGCTTGCCAGCTTTGAAATCGAATTGGGCGAAAAAATTAGCGCGATCGACCTGATGCTGGAAACCGACCCCACAAGTAAAACCCTGCAGATATCGGGCGATTTCGACAATATCGACATGAAGAACCTGGTGCAGTTGGCGCCCGAACTCGGCGGCTTTACCGTTATCCAGGCGCCGGTTTCGGCAAAACTGCGCCTGACAACCGATTATTCCATGAATCTTTCGGCGGGGGAATTTACCGCCGAAATAGGCAAAGGATTTTTGGTGCGCCGCGATTTGTTCGAGCAAGACGTGGCGATAGACCGCGCGGTCATCGAAGCGCATTACAGCCCCCCCGGCGTTTTAGAGCTCCGGCGCATGGCGGTCGATTCCGACGGGATTGCGTTGAATTTTTCCGGCAATGTGCAAAGGCAAGAAAGCCATTTCGATTTGGCGCTGAACGCCACCTTGTCGAACTTGAAAATGGAAAAATTGAAACGCTATTGGCCGCTTGGCGTCGCCGTCAACGCGCGGGATTGGGTGGTTCCGAATATAGCCGAAGGCGAAGCGGTAAAAGCCACGGCGCAGATCAAGGCGCAGGCGTCAGGGGAAGATTTTTTCGACATCGTGCTGCAAGAGCTTAGCGGCGAAATAGAATTCAAGGACGCTTCGGTCGATTATTTCCACC
>CAYRVJ010000032.1:0-11976 GCA_964427785.1 uncultured Alphaproteobacteria bacterium
AATTCATCAGCGGCAAGGAATCGACCCAAGAAGAATTTTTCCATACTTTCAACGCTTTGGTCGACAACCAAAAGCAAGTCATTATTTCGGCGGATCGCGCGCCTGCGGAACTGGATGGGCTTGAAGAACGCATGCGCTCGCGCCTGGCTTGGGGGCTTAGCGTCGATATCCAGCCGAGCGATCCCGATCTGCGCCTTAAAATCCTGAAATCCAAGTCCGAGCAGATGAAATCCCGCGTGCCGGATTCGGTTTTGGAATTCCTGTCGCACAAAATCACATCCAATGTGCGCGAGCTGGAAGGCGCGTTGAACCGGCTTGTGGCGCACGCCACCTTGGTCGGCCGCGAAATCACGCTGGACAACGCCCAGGATTTGCTGCGCGATTTGCTGCGTTCGTCCGACCGCCGCATCAGCATCGATGAAATCCAGAAAAAAGTCGCGGAACATTACAATATCCGCCTGTCCGACATGCACTCGCCGCGCCGGGCACGGGTTGTTGCCCGCCCCCGCCAAATCGCGATGTATCTGGCCAAGCAATTGACGCAACGCTCGCTGCCGGAAATCGGCCGCAAATTCGGCGGGCGCGATCACACCACCGTCATGCACGCCGTGCGCAAAATCGAAGAGTTGTGCGGACAAGACAGTGGATTTGCCGAAGACGTCACGCTGTTGAAAAGAATGCTGGAACAGTAATAAGGGCTTATAGTTCTTGTCATCCCGGCGCAAGCCGGGATCCATAACCCCGTTTTTTATAACACACAAAATATATGGATTCCGGGTCAAGCCCGGAATGACGAATAGGGTACAAAGTAACGGCTTTGACGCACTATCTCCCCAAAAACCGCCCCATATCGTGCAAAGCAAGCCGTAAATGGCGCCGGCGCTGCGCCTTGCCGCCGCGCAGGCTTTGCCAGAAATGCTGCCCCGCCGCCGCAAGCCGCATGGGCTTTGCAATCCGGCCGGTTTTGACATTGCGGTAAAAGCGGCGCGTGGTATCCGTTTCCAAATCGCCGGACAAGGGCAAATGCGCGACGACCCGATAAGCCGATATGATTCTGCTTCTTTCCAAGGTGACCGCATATTGGCGGAAACACATCATTCCCCCAGCCGCCGTGCCGGAGGCCGTTGCGGCAAAACAAATTACCCCCAAACCCATCGCCGGCCATGTCAGCATTCCGCCAAGGCCAAAAACCAGCGCTCCCGCAATCATCCAGCATATTGCGGTTTTTTTCATTCTTTTGGGACAATGGGCGATATCGAAATCAATGCGTTGATTGGGCAATAACACAGGATCAGGATGACGCGGCAAAGCGCCTTCGTAAAAATCCCGGTTCATCAAATCGGCGGGTAAGCGAGATGGCATAACGTTCCTGGCGGCATAGAAGTCTTGCAATAGTTGTTTCCTTATAAAATACGAAATTCTGCCGGTCAATAGCGCATCTTATCCCCATAAAGGCTTGGCTTGCGCCGGGCAAAGCGCTTCTTGGCAAGGGGTTAGTTTGCCGCTATAACTGGCCTTTACGGCGCGGGCCATGTGGCCAAGCGCGCCCTAAGGAGCAAATCCCATGAAATTCACCATTGCGCGCGAAAATCTGCTGAACGCCTTGTCCCATGTGCAAAGCGTCGTTGAAAAACGCAACACCATTCCAATATTGTCGAATGTGCTGCTGCGCGCCGAAAACGGTAAGTTGTTTTTGACCGCAACCGATATGGATCTGATCATCGCGGAAACCATCGCGGCGCAAGTCGAACAAAACGGTTCCGTCACCGTGCCGGCGCATACGCTGTATGAAATCGTGCGCAAATTGACCGAATCCAGCCAGATCGAGTTTACGCTAAAGGACGCGCAGCTGGCCGTAAAATCCGGCCGTTCGCGCTTTGCGCTTGGCACTTTGCCGGCATCGGACTTTCCGTCTTTCGACAACAAACCCTTGCTGCATAAATTTTCGTTGCCCGCATCGGATTTGCGCGGGCTGATCGACCGCACCCGCTTTGCGGTCAGCCAGGAAGAAACCCGCCACTATCTGAACGGCATTTACGTGCACGCGACAAAAACCAACGAATTGCCGGTGTTGCGCGCGGTCGCAACCGACGGCCACCGCCTGGCGCGTATCGAAATGCCGCTGCCCGACGGCGCGGCGAAAATCCCCGGCGTGATCATCCCGCGCAAAGCGGTTAACGAACTGCGCAAGCTGATCGACATGTCATCGGCACCCGTCGAAATTTCGCTGTCCGAAACCCAAATCCGCTTTACGCTGGACGGCATCGTTATGTCGTCGAAATTGATCGACGGCACCTTCCCCGATTACGAACGCGTCATCCCGCAGGACAACACCAAGATGATGGTGGTCAACCGCAAGGAATTCACCGAGGCGGTCGACCGTGTCGCCACGATCTCCACCGAAAAATCCCGCGCCATTAAACTAAGCCTCAATCCGGGCATGCTGGTTTTATCGGCGCAATCGGCGGAATCCGGCCAGGCGACCGAGGAAATAGAGGTCAAATACGACGCCGAGCCGATCGAAATCGGCTTTAACGCCAAATATCTTTTGGACATCGCAAGCCAGATCGACGCCGAGGGCGCAAGCTTTGCGCTTAATGACGCCGCCTCGCCGACCATCGTGCAAGACCCGGCCGACGCCAGCGCGCTGTACGTCTTGATGCCGATGCGCGTCTAACAGTGTACAGTGACGGTGACCAGTGACCGGTGCTGCAAGGAATTCTTTCAAGCACTGCTCACCGTCACCGGTCACAGTAAGCCGGCTGCATCTTGCGGCCTTCCGCAATCATCAAAATCTTTCTATCCAAACGAATGGCCAAAGCGTCGTCTTGACCGGCCCGAACGGCGCGGGCAAAACCAATATTCTCGAAGCCATATCGCTATTCGCGCCGGGTAAAGGCCTGCGCAACGCCAAAATGGCGGACTTTTTTTATCGGGATAATGGGGATTGGGGTAATGGGGTAACGGAAAATTCCCTATCCACTACCCCACTACCCCACTACCCTACTACCCCTCCCTGGTCCATCGCCATCGACCTAACATCTCCTTTTTCCCAAAATCGCCTCGGCACCGGATCGAATGGCGGCAACAAGCGCCTGCTACACGCCGATGAAAATTCCATTTCCCAGGCCGAGCTTGGCGATTATCTGTCCTTGGCCTGGGCGACGCCGGATATGGATGGGCTGTGGCGCGGCGCGGCGTCGGCGCGGCGCAAATTTCTAGACCGCCTCATCTATGCGCTTTATCCCGATCATTGGCCGCTTTTGGTGACGCTGGACAAGGCGCGGGCCGAGCGCGCGAAATTGCTGTCGGATGGCCGCATGGACGATAACTGGCTTTCGGCGCTGGAACTTGCCATGGCGCAGGCCAGTATCCCCATCACCCAGAACCGTTTGCGTTATATCGAATCTTTGAACCGGCATATCAATGATTTCGTCCCGGATTTTCCAAGCATAAAGCTTGATCTTCTAAGCCCGCTAGGCGCGGAATTGAAAAAAGACGCGGCAGACGCGCAAGACTGGCTGCAAGATCGCTTGCGCGAATCGCGGCTGCGCGACGCGATGGCGGGCAGCGCGCTTTACGGCGCGCATCGCTGTGATGTCATAGCGCATCATGGCGGCAAGAACAGGAACGCCGCCGAATGTTCGACCGGAGAGCAGAAAATCGCCCTGATGTCGGTTTTATTGGCCCATGCCGCGATGCTTTGCGCTGAAAAAGCAAAACCGCCGGTTTTGCTTTTGGACGAGCTGGCGGCGCATTTCGACGAATATCACAGGAAAGCGCTCGCAGGGATATTATCGCAGCTTAAGGTGCAAAGCTGGATCAGCGGCGCGGATGAGAATCTGTTCCAGGATTGGAAAGACAAAGCATTGTTTTTTAAGGTCTAGTTTGACCCGAAAGTTCCATCCACACTGAAGTGATAAGTTTAGGCATGGGATTAAATCAGCTTCTGCCCAACAGTAACTCTGCCGCGCGTCTGCGCAAATGCAGCCCCGTTATCGTAGGACTTGGTTCTGGCTTTTCTGCCGCAATTTTTTTTGCTTTATACTCATCGCATAATCGCAAGGCGGTATGTGGATCAACTATCTTATTACGATCTGTAAAATTTACTTGATCTTTTCCTTCGCCATCTTTCAAAAATATCTTTAGCATTTCCTGGACAGCAGGAGATTTCGGTTCGACAATAGTCACAATGTGGTAATTGCCTGATCCAGCATATTGTTGATGATCCCTTAAATTAAACAATCCCGTTGCCAGTATGGCATCGCGCTGTGTTTTTGTCCGGTGAAGGAGGTCTGGTTCTTGTGCACTGCACACTACTCTTTCCGGCACAAAATCTGGTGATGCTTTATAGTAACTCTCGACCATTCCCAAAGAATCAGACCCGTATTTCACAACAGAGTCTATACTGTTGAGCAGGGCGGCATTAGCCCTTTTCTGATCCGGATTTGGACGCAAATCTTCCTGCCCATCAACGAATCCTGTATCCTGGAATAGACTTTTAAGAGCCAAATACGCATTCCAAGCCTCCTGCGAGGGATCGACAGGCTTGTGCATATCTTGAGATTTTATGGGCTTATCTCCCCTGAATTTATTTGACATCATACCTCCACATTGTATCCTTTTAGTTTACACATGGGGGGGGTGATGTCAAGTTGATTTTGGTTAAAATCAACCAAGTCACTGATTTCTCATTATATCACATAATCTCACACTACCAATAGCGAGTGCTAGACTTCAAAAAAATTGAGCGGCTGGGAAGTGGGTATGCTGCACGGCATAGGCTCTGTTGAAGCCATCATCCCCCGCCATCACCTCAATCACGCGCGGGAGAACAAATAAAACGGCCTAATATTGGATCGCTTAAGGCCTCGTATGACCAATACTGCCCGCCGCCGCGATAAGGCTTTGATCCAGCGTCGGCGTCAAGCCGAAGGCTTTTTCGATTGTATTCAGCGTATCTATGCCAAGATCTCGCATGATAAGCGTTTTAAAAACTTCCGTTTTATGGAATGGGTAGGTTATTTCCACGGAAGATTCCAACAATGTCCTTATTTCATCGCTGGAAAATCCCTTCCACAAAGAATTTTTAATATGCCGCAAACTATCCTCGCCGCCGTCATTGTGCGTACAAGTCAGGAAAGCACCGGCAAACCCAGGCCGCACCGTCAAGGGCGCAAGACCGGAAAACACGATGCCACGCCGTTGTTCCAGGGTCATATCCCCTGTCATGTCCTTAAAACCGTCTGACTCATTCAATGCGACAAAGATAGTGCTATCTCCTGCGATAGAGGCGCCGATTATTTGCGCCCTTTGCCCCGGGTCAAGGCCTTGCAACAGCCGCAGCAAATCCATTTTATGCTCGTGTGGAAAAATATCATCGTTTAAAAGCAGGCTAAAAAGACTGCATGGGGGACCGTCAAACTCCTCAAGAAAATCCGGCGCGGACAAGATGTCGCCCAAAAGCCGCTTGGGCGCGGCTTTTAAAAGATTTACGATTTGCCCCCGATACGCCGCAGCCACCGGGCTTATGTCAGCATCGCCGTCAACATCGAAGCAGTTTTCCAGCAGGACCAGCTTTTCCCGAATAAGGCAGGCGAAATCCACATCCGTCAGCATCATGGGATCGGGAATGGAATCGGGACGCAAAAAGCGGGATTTGGTCATATCGAGTGTCATGTCATTTTTCCTTGTTGAATCCAGCTTTTAAACCAGCGAGAAGCGCAAGTAAAATGACAATTTTATGAATATTAAGAAAAGCTAAGCTGAACGTCCTGTCCGGTTGCCCACCCGGTTCAGCACCATAGCGGCGTGAAGCATGCCGGGTCTTTTTCCCGCCATTTCCGCCAATACCGCGTCCCTTCTTTCTGGGCCGACATTCAGCTTTTTGGCGTCCTCGCGCATTTTTTGGACTTCACGCGCAAGGCTTCCTGCAAGATCGGGGTCATGGGCCATTAACGCCGCAGCGGTTTCTTCCATGCGGATGCAAAACCCGTTCAGGCTTAGATTTCGCCAGTTTTCAAGCGGCATTTGGCGCAAAGCGATCGACAGAAATTGAACGGCAAGACCCCGCAAATGCGGCCTTGGCATTGCTGCCGGGTCTTGCGGCGAAATGAAATTCAAAACATCTTGCAAATCGCTAAAATTCGGGAATTGCCGCCCAATCCTGACGATAAAATAGCTAAAATTTTGAGCCGCCTGGGACTCGTCTTTTCCTGCCATGCCGCGCAAAGCATCGGCAAAGGTGACCTGTTCCGCCCCTGCCACCGCAGAAACAGGGCTAGAAGATACGGGTCTTGGCAATGGTTTCGGCAAAGTGGCTGTCGTCATGATTCCCCCTGTTTAGGCTTATGGGAATCCAATAGCCGTAAGGGGCGCGGATGTACAATGAAGCTTTGATGAAATTATTCTTGCGCCCGGATGGCAATGGGCGGGGAAAACTTTCGCCCATGGCACACCAAAAAAGCCGTTTTTTCTTTAAATCAACAACATTTTTCCCCTTATTTTTCGGGCTTTTCCCGCGTATTTTGCTGTCTGCGGGGGCATAAATTTGCTATAGTTTTTCGATCAACAAAGGCCCCCGATATGACCGCCAAACCAGCACCAAAAATGACCGAAAACACCGCAACTGAACTCCCCGCCGCAAGCGCCACTGGCGCGAATTATTCCGCCGATTCGATCACCGTGTTAAAGGGGCTAGAGGCGGTGCGCAAGCGTCCCGGCATGTATATCGGCGATACCGATGACGGATCGGGGCTGCATCATATGTTGTACGAGGCGGTCGATAACGGCATCGACGAGGTGCTGGCGGGTCACGCCACATTCGTTCGGGTTACGCTTTACGCCGACGGTTCCGCCAGCGTCGAGGATAACGGGCGCGGCATTCCGGTCGACATTCACAAAGAAGAAGGCATCTCGGCGGCCGAGGTCATCATGACCCAGCTGCATTCGGGCGGCAAGTTCGACCAAAACTCCTATAAGGTATCGGGCGGCCTGCACGGGGTGGGCATTTCGGTTGTCAACGCCTTGTCCGATTGGCTGGAATTGCGCATCTGGCGCGACAACGCCGAACATTTCGTGCGCTTCGCCAAGGGCATCACCGAGGCACCCTTGAAAAAATCAGGGCCGCAAGGAGATAAGCGCGGCACGCTGGTAAAATTCAAGCCCAGCCCCGAAATTTTCACCATGACGGAATTTTCCTTCAATACATTGGAACACCGCCTGCGCGAGCTTGCGTTTTTGAATTCCGGTGTCGCCATCACGCTGCATGACGAACGCGGGGTAGAACCCAAGGAAACCACCTTGCAATACGAAGGCGGCGTCGAAGCCTTCGTGCAATATCTCGATAAAAGCAAGCAATCGCTGCATAAGACTATTTCGGTCAAGGGCAGCGGCGAGGGCAATATCGCTTTCGATCTGTCTTTGCAATGGAACGATTCCTACCACGAAACCATGCTTTGCTTTACCAACAACATCCCGCAGCGCGACGGCGGTACGCATTTGATGGGGTTCCGCGCCGCCTTGACGCGCACCATAAACAAATACGCCGAAGAATCCGGCATCGCGAAAAAAGAAAAGGTCGCCGTCACCGGCGACGACGCGCGCGAAGGCTTGACTTGCGTTCTGTCGGTCAAAATGCCCGATCCCAAATTTTCCTCGCAAACCAAGGACAAATTGGTATCTTCCGAGGTGCGTCCCGTGGTCGAATCCGTGGCGGGCGAAAAGCTGATGCAATGGTTTGAGGAAAACCCGGCAGAGGCCAAAAAAGTCATCGCCAAAGTGGTCGAAGCCGCGCTGGCGCGGGAAGCCGCAAGAAAAGCGCGCGAGCTGACGCGGCGCAAGGGCGCGCTCGATATGGCGTCGCTGCCCGGCAAGCTCGCCGATTGCCAGGAACGCGACCCCGCCAAATCGGAATTGTTCATCGTCGAGGGCGATTCGGCCGGCGGCTCCGCCAAAATGGGGCGCGACCGCGCTTTCCAGGCGATCTTGCCGCTGCGCGGAAAAATTTTGAATGTCGAGCGCGCGCGTTTCGATAAAATGCTCTCCTCGGCCGAAATCGGAACGCTGATTGCGGCGCTGGGAACCGGCATCGGGCGGGAAGATTTCAATCCCGACAAGGCGCGTTACCACAAAATCGTTATCATGACCGACGCCGATGTCGACGGATCGCATATCAGAACTTTGCTTTTGACTTTCTTTTTCCGGCAAATGCCGCAGCTTTTGGAGCGCGGCTATCTTTATATCGCGCAGCCGCCCTTGTATCTGGCCAAACGTTCCGGCAATGAGATTTATTTAAAAGACGACAAGGCGATGGAAAATTTTCTGCTTGGCGCGGGCGTAGACGGCGCTATGTTGAAACTCGCCGACGGCAAGGAATTTTCCGGCAAAGACCTTTTGGAAGCGCTGGAGTTCGAGCGCGGCGCAAGAAACCTGATGCAGAATCTTTTGGTCAAGATCAACAATATCCAAGTCATCGAGCAGGCCGCGATCGCGGGCGCGTTCAAACATGATCTGGCCCAGGATCAGGCCGACGCGGCGGCGCAATATGTCGCAAAGCGCCTCGACACGCTGGCATCGGAAAACGAAAAGGGTTGGAAAGGTACGGCGCGCGGCGGCGGTTATCATTTCACCCGCACCTTGGGCGGCGTGACGCAATCCTATGATTTCGACCATGCGCTGTTGCAAAGCAGCGAAAGCCGCAAATTGGACGAGCTTGCGCCGCGATTGCAGGCGCGCTATGCCAAACCCGCGATCTTTATTTCGCCCGAAGGCCAAAAGCAGATCACAGGGCCGACGGGGCTTTTGCAGGCGGTGATGGATCGGGGCCGCAAGGGCCAGGCGATCCAGCGCTACAAAGGTCTTGGTGAAATGAATCCCGATCAACTTTGGAAAACGACGCTCGACCCCCGTGCCCGCTCGCTTTTGCAGGTCAGGGTCAACCATATGGACGAGGCGGAAACCGTGTTTTCGACCCTGATGGGCGACGTGGTCGAGCCAAGGCGCGATTTCATCATCGCCAACGCGCTGAATGTGTCGAATCTGGATGCTTAATCAGTTGGCAGGTAACGGTTGACTGTTTTTTTGGGGGGCATATAACAGCGCCAACAGCAAAACAGCCTGCGCCAGCATTGCGCAGCCGATCGCGAATCCATAAGAATCCGGCCAGAAAGTCGCACCCCAACCGGCCGCCGATGCCGCGATCACATGGGCGATGATGATACCCGCGCTGGCCTTGCCCTTATTGCCGTCAAAAGGCGTCAGCGCGATGCCCATGCCTTGCGGGATCAAAATCGCCGTCATAAAGGACATAACCGCGATCATCATCACCAGAATATTCAAATCTCGCCAATGCAAAGCGTTCCAGATAATCATCGCGGATGCGGCCGCAAGAAAGATTCCCGATAGGCGCAGGATCGGAAAAAGTTTTTTGTCCGGCTTGATATATTGCGCGGCTAAAGATCCGATCACGAAAACCGCGATAATAAAACTGTATAAATAACCATAGGGCGCGCCGCTGACTCCATACCCTTCGCTCAGCACATAAGAAGATGCGGCGATAAAGCAAATAAAGCAGCCATAGGCCAAGGCGCTGACAAAAGCGCCTATGACAAAAGGCTGCAGTTGCAAAATAGCGCGGTAGGCGTCAAGCCACCCCGCAAAGGAAAAGGCGGCTGTCTGCGGCGTGGACGAGCTTTTGGGGTAGAACACAAAGGCCGTACAGCACAGCAAAACGCCCCATGCCGCAATCGCCCATAACACGCTGGGCCAGCCATGTTGCGATATCAGAATTCCGGCGATCAGCGGGGATATGATCCCCATCACATTGCCCGCGCCGTATATGATGCCTAAAACCCTGCCGCTTTGGCCCACGAATTTTTCCCGCACCGACGCCAAGGAGGCGGTGATGCAAAGCCCCACCGCCATGCCGGTGGCGAATCGCGCGAAATGCCACAGCCGCAAATCCTGGCTGAGGGCGACGCAGGCGGAAAATACCAAAAACGCGACAGCCCCGATCCGCACAGCGATTCTTTGCCCGTAACGGTCGACGAACTCGCCGCTCCAAAGCTGGGCGAATCCGACGCCCAAAAGATAATAGCTGAAAAGCCCCGCCAGCTGCGCCGGGCTCGCATTCAAATCGACCGCGATCAGCGGCAATGCCGTCACCAGGAAATCAAAAGTGATTGGATCGAATACCCCGAACAGGCCGATATAGAGGATGGGAAGGAATGTGAAGCGGTTGGTCATATAAATTTTAATTACAATAATTATTGTCATCCCCGCGAAAGCGGGGATCCAGGGATTGAAGCATCGGTGTTTGTAGTCCTGGATTCCCGCTTTCGCGGGAATGACAGATTATATTTTAAATATTGCTAAGTTTATTGCTGAAATCATAGCCTTCGAGAGATAACAAATACTTCTTCATGGCCAGCCCATCTTTGGAAGAATACCCGCCAAGCCCGCCATTCGACGCGATGACGCGGTGGCATGGAATAAGAATCGGCAATTTGTTCCGCGCGCAGGCCGAAGCCACGGCGCGGTATGCCTTGGGCTTTCCGATTTTTTCCGCCAATTGCTTATAGGACAGAACCTTGCCCGGCTTTATTTTTGACATCTCCCTGTAAACTGTTTGCTGAAATGGCGTGGCCCAGGACAGATCGAGACTTTTCAATGGAATTTTGTCTTCGATCGCCGCAGTGACTTGCCGCAGCAGCGCGTTGTTGTTCGCGGCAGAGATTTCCTTGCCCTTGGCCAGATGCACATTTATGCGCGCAAAACCTTTTTCGCATTCCTCTGCGGTTACAAGGATGTCTTTATATCTTGCAACGACTTGGGTCATGGCTTAACGCGCCCTTTTGCGCGCCGCCAAGACGCCGATTCCGCACAAAGCCATCAGGCTTGCGGTCTGAATCTGACCGCCGTTTTGATCGCCGTAATCGGCAAAAGCGAGCGTGTCGCTGCGCGTCATCATGACGTCGCTTTGGCACAGGCCAAGCCGGAATTCGTCCGCCGCGCCGCCGGGGGCAAAGCTGGTGGAACCATGACGTCCGAAAACGCCCAAAGCATAGGCGTTGTAATGATACCCTTGCGGCAGCTGCGCGGTGATGGTCGGCGCGCCAAGAAGATCGGAATTTGGATTATACCATATCCGCATCACGGAATTCTTGATATTGAACACCACCAAATAGCTTTGCGCGGGATTGCTGTTAAGCCCCAACGCCTCGCCGATCAGGATTTTAAATTCATTGTTTTCTTTGTAAAGCTGCATAAAGCAACTGTTGCCGATGCTGTAAATTCCAAGAATCAATTCCGAACGCTGCGCGGGGGTTGTCGCATCTTTGTTGAACAAAGACAATTCGCATTGCGGCTGGGCGGCGGGGCCGCGCGGCTGCCACAAAAAACTGCCCCATAGGTTTGGGTAATTGGCGTTGCTTATTTCTGTTTCCAGCGGCCGGAACAAGCCGCGATAATGGTCTAAATCGGGAAACCAATAGCTATAGCCGCTGATGACGACGCCGTTGGTCATGGACCATGGCGAAAGGCATTTGCCGTTGCCTTCGTCCATCGGCTTTAAGGCCCAGGGATGAACCGGAATCGATGTCGCGGAAACCTGCATCGGATAGGAAAAGGGCACGCGCTGCCAAGGGCCACTGAACCCGTTGTTTGTGCCCGGAGGATTCGGCGAAGGCAGATTGGTCGCTTGCGCGTTATAGGTATTATACCCTTCGTAAACGACCGTCTGCGCGTCCGCTTGCGGGGAAATCCCGCCGGCGGAAAAGGCTGCACAGCCCAGAGTTGCAAGAAATTTATGACGGATCATCACTAGCTCCTTGGTTGGCTTGTGGCTTTACGCAATTTTCCCCGCCTGCGGGACGGAAGGCGCGGCGCAAATAAAATGCGCCGCTCCCGCCGCCGTTATTCCATTAGCCGGCCTTTTTGGCGCCGTCTAGCGGCTGGCCGGTCGCTTGATCGACTTGC
>CAYRVJ010000033.1:0-4181 GCA_964427785.1 uncultured Alphaproteobacteria bacterium
ACATCTATCCGCATTTGCGGGGCGCGGATTTGCCAAAGACCGTGGCGCTTTCCGAGGTGGAATGGCAAAGTATAGATTGCGTTTTCTGCTGCTTGCCGCATGGCACGACACAGGAAGTCGTCGCCAAAATTCCAAACAACATCAAGGTCATCGACCTTTCCGCCGATTTCCGTTTGCGGGATTTACAAGCTTATGAAACCTGGTACGGCCATGCGCATCTGGCGCCGGAATTGCAGCCGGGCGCGGTGTATGGACTGCCGGAAATTTACCGCGACAAGATAAAGCAGGCGCGGCTTGTGGCGTCGCCCGGATGCTATCCCACCTCGGCGATATTGCCGCTTTATCCTTTGTTGAAGAACAAAATGATAGAAGCCGCGCCAATCATCGTAGATTCCAAATCCGGGGTGTCTGGCGCGGGCAGGGCGCTTAAAGAATCGAGCTTATATGCCGAAGTCGCCGAAAATTTTTACGCCTATGGCGTGGCAAAGCACCGTCACACGCCGGAAATAGAACAAGAACTGTCGGCGGCGTCGGGCGAAAAAATCACCATAAGTTTTACGCCGCATCTTTTGCCGCAAAGCCGGGGGATTTTGTCGACGATTTATGTGCAGATGAAAAACGGCTTTTCCGCCGAAAAACTGCATGCCGCGATGGACGAATTTTACGGCAAGGAAAAATGCGTGCGCGTTTTGCCCCTCGGCGAAACGCCGATGACGGCTTCGGTCAAGGGCACGAATTTGTGCCTGATCGGCGTATGCGCGGGCCGCTTGCCGGGGCAGGCGATTGTCGTTTCCGCGATCGACAATCTGGTCAAGGGGGCGTCCGGCCAGGCGATACAGTCGTTCAATATCATGCATGACTTTGAAGAGACCCTGTCCTTAAGCCTTTACCCGCTATTCCCATAGGAGATGCTATGTCCGCTGTAATCCTGCCCTATAAAGGCGTCGTTCCGAAAATCGCCGCAAAAGTCTTTATCGCCGCCAACGCCGCCGTCATCGGCGATGTGACCTTAGGCGAGCAGTGTGGCATTTGGTTCGGCTGTACCTTGCGCGGTGACGTAAATTACATCCGCGTCGGGGCCCGGACCAACATCCAGGACGGTGCGGTGATTCATTGCGCCAGCAAAGACAGCGGCGATCTGCCCACCATCGTCGGCGAAGATTGCACCGTCGGCCACCAAGCCTTGCTGCATGCCTGCAGCATCGGCAATCGCTGCCTAATCGGCATGCAGTCTTGCGTTATGGACGGCGCTGTGGTAGAAGACGATGCGATCGTCGCAGCAGGGGCGCTTGTGACCCCCGGCAAAAAAGTGCCAGCAGGCCAGCTTTGGGCAGGACGCCCGGCACGATATGTGCGCGATGTGACGGCAGAAGAAAAACAGCATTTATTATGGTCGGCGCAGCATTATGTAAAGCTGGCCGCGGATTATTTGGCATGAAGCAATTTGATTTTGAAAAAGTGCGCGAACTGCAAAAATCATGGCATGTGGTTTTAGACAGGCTTTTAGGGGGTGAAAGCCGCGCACTCGCTCCTGTATGGGTACCTACTATAGAGCTTGTGCTGATGATTGATGTTGGGTTGGCCGAAGAAAAGATAACTTGCGCTATGCTCGGCGTTGACAGCAGAACCTATCTTGACATTACCGCGCCGATACGAAGGGATTATGTTTCGGTTGTGTTTAAAGAATTGTCGCAAGACATAGGTGACGGAGACGAAGCTTTGCAATTGACGCATCATATCGTCTATTTGCCAGAAGGCTTTGCGGTTTTGCCTGTTCCGCGCGCGGATTTCAACGATGTTTGCTGCCAAGCTTTCGCGCGCGGCATGAAATGCTGCATTAAAACTTTTAATTGCAGGAAGCCTAATGCCCAAGCAAAAGCAGAATATTTAAGAGAATGGCAAGCCAAATGCGGCAAAGCCGCCCAGCTTTGGGATTTCGATCTGGCAAGATATGGATTCAAACCGGATTTATTCAAAGATCTGGAATTGTTGCCGCAGATAGTTCAAAGCAGACAAAGACAAAGGCAGCGGGGCGAAGCCGCGTAATATTGCCGCCTGGCACCCGCTAAACTGCCTTCACCTTGACATAGCTTCCCGGCGCGTTTTCGATGGCTTTCAGCTTGCCTTTGCCGGGGATGCGTTTCGCGGCATCGACCTTGGCCCCGGCATAAGACGCGATCCATTTCTGCCAATGCGGCCACCAAGACCCCGGATTTTCCTTGGCCGATTTGTACCATTCGTCAGCGTTTTTCGCGATCCGGCTGTTTGTCCAATATTGGTATTTGTTGGCGTCGGGGTGATTGACCACGCCCGCGATATGGCCCGATCCCGACAGCACGAATTCCATCGGGCCTTTGTATATCTGCGTTCCGGAATAAACCGATTTCCAAGGGCAAATATGATCTTCCTTGGTGCCGACGAAATAGGTCGGGGTTTCGATTTTGCGTAAATCGAGCTTGGTGCCCTTGAGCGTGACGCCGCCCGGCTGCACCAAAAGATTTTTCTGGTACATGTTGCGCAGATAAAAACTGTGCATCGCGGCCGGCATGCGGGTGGAATCGGAATTCCAATATAGCAAGTCGAAAGGAAACGGTTCTTTGCCCAAAAGATAGTTGTTGATCACAAAAGACCAGATCAGGTCGTTGGCGCGCAGCATATTGAACGTCGCGGCCATTTCATGGCCTTCCAAAAACCCGCGCTTGTTCATGCGTTTTTCCAGCGCCGCCAATTGTTCTTCGTCGATAAAGACGGACAATTCCCCGGCCTCGGAAAAATCGACCAAGCTGACAAGGTATGTCGCGCTTAAAACGCGCTCGTCCTTTTTCACCTTCATCCAGGCGAGCAGGGAGGACAACAAAGTTCCGCCCAGGCAATAGCCGATGACGTTGACTTCTTTTTCGCCGGTGGCTTTTTCGATCGCTTCGATTGCGGCGAGCGGACCGTCGGTCATGTAATCGTCAAAGCCTTTTTCCGCCAATTCCTTGCCCGGATTGGCCCAGGAAATCATGAACACGGTATGGCCTTGGTCGACCAGCCATTTGACATAGGAGTTCTTGGCGCGCAAATCCAAGATATAAAACTTGTTGATCCATGGCGGAATGATTAAAAGCGGCGCCTTATAGACCTTGTCGGTCGAAGGCTGGTATTGAATCAGCTGCATCAAATCGTTTTGGTAAACCACCTTGCCCGGCGTCACCGCGATGTCTTCGCCGACTTTGAACGCTTTTTCGTCGGTCATGCGGATGCGCAGCTGGCCCTTGCCGCGTTCCAAATCGCCGAGCATGTTTTTAAGGCCCTTGACCAAGTTTTCGCCGCCGCTTTCGACGGTGGCGCGCAACACTTCGGGGTTGGTCATGACGAAATTCGACGGCGCCATGGCGTCGACGAATTGGCGGGTGTAAAAATCCACTTTGCGCGCGGTTTGCTCGTCCAGACCTTCGACTTCGTGAATGGTTTTCTGGATGCTGCGCGCGGTCAGCAAATAAGATTGCTTGATGAAATCGAAAATGGCGTTTTGCTGCCACGCTTCGTCCTTAAAGCGTCTGTCGCCCGCTTCGGGTTCGGCGATCGGCTGCGCCGCGGTGCCGACCAGCCAGCGCTTGGTGGTGTTATTGACAAGCGTCATGTAATCTTGCCACCAATCCATCTGCGCCTTCCATAGTTTGGAAGGGTCGGTCAACATGCGCCGTGTCATTTCCAAGAATGCCTTGCCGACATTCATCGGATCGCCCATGCCCATGCCGCCCATGGATTGTTGGTGCGACAAAAAATCGGAAACCAGTTTTTGACTGCGCTCGGCGATATTGCTCATGATTTTCGTCCACTCTTCGGCTTCGAAGGCGGGCTTTTTTGTGCGCGTTTCTTGGTCTTGGGCTTTATGGCTCATCTTGAACCTCTGGGGATTTTTTAAGAAGGAACAATGGTTTATTTAAGATCAGGATAGAAGAAAGATGTGAATAAAAGGTTAGCTTGCAATCTTGGGGGACAAGAGGCATAACTAGGCCGTTGCGCGACAATAGCAGATACCTGCTGAAAGCGCAAATTTCTTATGCTTATTCTTTAAAAGAATCAAAGGTTTAAAAGATGATCCGCACATTTTTTGCAAAATCCGTTTTTGTGTTTGCTTTCTGTTCTTTAACGGCTTGTACCGGTTTGGAGCCGTGGTGGAAAGACGATTTTAT
>CAYRVJ010000033.1:4281-11659 GCA_964427785.1 uncultured Alphaproteobacteria bacterium
TCTGTTCTTTAACGGCTTGTACCGGTTTGGAGCCGTGGTGGAAAGACGATTTTATCTGGTTCGACAGCACCAATTCCAGTGCCGAAACCCGCCCTAGATACCATGCGGAACAAACCAGGCACTATATCGAAGTGCCGCAAGTCCCCGAAGGTTGGGAACCGCCGATGCGGAATGCTGCAATGCAGCAAAATATTCCGGTTTCGTCGGAGCCTTTGCCCTGGCGCGACGATTGGAGCGCGCAGCCGATGGGCCAAATGAATGGCGGTTATCCGAATCTGTCCAGCGTGCCGCCAGCGCCCCCCGAAATTCCAGGTTATAAATTCGATGCGGCGAAATTGGAATTGCGCGCCGATCAACGCCAGGCTGAAAGCATGATGCAATCGGATTGGGGCAATGCCCAGCCGCCTATGCCTGCCTTACAGCCCATGAACCCGGCGCAGCAGCCCGTAAGTAATCCTCTTTCTTGGATGGGGCGGGATTTCCGCCCAGCAGCGGGCAATGCCATGAGCATGCCTTTGGTTCCGCCGATGCCGTCTTATGACGGCTATTACGGAGCGCCGCAAAACCGCATGCAGGCCATAGAGGACGAGCGCGCGCGCGATCTGCCATGGCAGGATGCACGCCGCAAAATCGAGCCGAGCATGAACAATTACGCCTGGAACATGCAGCGTTCCGCGCCCTATACATCGGGCCAGCCTTATAACCCTTATGGCTATCAAAATTATGGGCTTTGGAATTGGTATTATATGAATCCGCAATGGGAAACCGCGAATTCCTATCATCCTTCCCAAGCCTGGAACGCGCCGCAAAGACAGACGCAATCCGCCTATAATACGTATGTCTATCAGCCGCGCTATCATTCCGGGCAAGCCATGGCGGTGACGCCGTCGGCGCAAACCGCAGTGCCGCACGGCAAACAGGTTTCGACCATTTATTTCGACAATGACAGCACCCAATTGGGCGCCCAAGAAAAGCAAGTGCTGAAAGAACTCGTCGAATGGTTCAAGGATCACAGAGGCGTGTTGCGCGTCGTCGGCCATTCCAGTGCCCGCACCAAGGACATGCCCGCAAGCAGGCATGAAATGGAAAAATACCGCATCTCGCTGGATCGCGCCGATTCGGTCGCAAAATACCTGAAATCGCTGGGCGTGCCGCCGCAACATGTCGTGGTGCAAGCGCGCGGCGACAAGGACCAGGTCTATGCCGAAACCATGCCCACGGGCGAAAGCTGGAACCGTAGGGTAGAAATCTTCTGGCAAAGGATGTAGCCTGTCTTGCCGCAAGCCATGATGAAAAACGCACCCGCAACTATGGACCGCGACCTTGCGATAGAGGTCGTGCGCGTCACCGAAGAAGCGGCGATCGCCGCCTCGCGCTTTATGGGGCGGGGCGATGAAAAATCGGCCGACCAGGCGGCGGTGGACGCGATGCGCTGGGCGCTCAATGGCCTTGCCATCGATGGAACCGTTGTGATCGGCGAAGGCGAAAGAGACGAGGCGCCGATGCTGTATATCGGCGAAAAAGTCGGCCAGGGCGGCCTGCGCGTTGATATCGCGCTCGATCCGCTTGAAGGAACCACGATCACCGCAAAAGGCGGCGCCAACGCGCTTGCCGTCATCGCCATGGCCAATCAGGGCGGTTTTTTACATGCGCCCGACGTTTACATGGACAAGATCGCCGTCGGCGGCAATCTGCCGCAAGGCTTGATCGACATCGACGCAACGCCGCAGGAAAATTTGCGGCGGCTTGCGGCGGCAAAAAAAGTGCCGGTTTCGGATTTGGTGGTGTGCATCCTGGACCGTCCGCGCCATGATAAAATCATGGCCGATGTGCGCGACGCCGGGGCAAGAATCGTTTTGATCCCGGACGGCGATGTCAGCGGCGTGATCGCGACCGCAAGCCCGCAAAGCGGCGTCGATATGTATATCGGGACCGGCGGCGCGCCAGAGGGCGTTTTGGCGGCGGCGGCGCTGCGCTGCATCGGCGGGCAAATGCAAGGGCGGCTTTTGATTCGCAACGACGACGAGGCAAAACGCGCCGAAAAATGCGGCATCAAGGATTTCAAGAAAATTTACGCCATGGAAGATTTGGCCAAGGGCGAAGTGATGTTCGCCGCGACCGGCGTCACCGACGGCGCAATGTTAAAGGGCGTGCGCCGCCAAGGCGAGCTGGTTTTGACCTATTCCCTGGTGATGCGGTCGAAATCCGGCACGGTGCGGTACATAGAGGCGCACCATAAGATCGAGCGTAAAAACGAAATACGCACGCGGGCGATATAGCTTATTGTGGCCGCCATCCTTTGACGATATCAGGATGAGCCCTATCATTTTGCTCATGGTGAGCTTGTCGAACCATGGGCAGGAAACACCGCATTTGCGGCTCATCCTTCGACTGGCTCAGGATGAGCTAAGAGAGATGGTATAACAATGCAAGCTTGTTTCGGCGTAACCCGTTCGACTGCGGGGCGCTTTTGGAAAATGGCGGAACCGGACGACCGCATCGCCCAGGCGATCGCGCAGCGGCACGGCTTGCCCGAATTGATGGCGCGCTTGTTGCAATTGCGCGGCGTCGGCATTGATGATGTCGATGATTTTCTGAATCCGGCGCTGCGCTCCATCCCAGATCCCAGCGGCCTCAAGGACATGGACAAGGCCGCAGAAATTTTGGCCGATGCAATTCAGCGCGGCTCGGTGATCGGGATTTTGGGCGATTACGATGTCGATGGTGCGACATCGACCGCGATGCTGATCGAATATATCCGCAGCGTCGGCGGCAAGGTGGCATTCCACATTCCCGACCGGTTCAAAGAAGGCTATGGCCCCAGCCAGCTTGGCATCGACAAGCTGATCGCGGACAAGGCCGAAGTGATCGTGACGGTCGATTGCGGCATCACCGCGCTGGATCTTTTGGGCACAACGCAATCGGAAAAACTGCCTGTCGTTATCATCGACCACCATATCGCCGGAACCGAAATCCCAAAGGTGTCCGCCGTGGTCAACCCCAACCGCTTTGACGACGATTTCCCGCATAAAAATCTGGCGGCCTGCGGCGTCGCGTTCCTGGCGCTGATCGCATTGAACCGGACATTGCGCGCGCGCGGGCATTTTAAGGACGGGCCGGAGCCGGATTTGAAAAACTATCTCGATCTTGTCGCGCTGGGCACGGTCGCGGATGTCGTGCCGCTGACCGGATTGAACCGGCTGTTCGTGCAAAAAGGCGTCGAGATCCTCCACAAAAGGCAAAATCCCGGCCTGCGCGCGCTATGCAATGCCGGGCGGATCCAGGCGAAACCCACCGCCTATGATTTGGGATTCATTTTGGGGCCGCGCATCAATGCCGGCGGGCGGCTCGGCGATTCCACGCTGGGCGTGCAGCTTTTGACCGAAAAGGAAGATTGGCGCGCGCAGCAAATCGCGCAGCAATTGGACAAATTGAACGCCAAACGCCAGGAAATAGAAGAAAGCGCGCTGCAACAGGCGATTCACCGCATTGAAGCGATGGGCGAAATTCCGCCCGCCATCGTCATCGGCGATGAAAATTGGCATCCCGGCGTGATCGGCATCATGGCGGGCAGGCTGAAAGACCGGTACAACAAGCCATGCGCCGTGATCGCCTTTGGCGCGGACGGGATGGGCGTCGCCTCGGCGCGGTCGGTTTCGGGATTCGATATCGGCTCTGCCATTTTGGCGGCGGTGCAAACGGGAATTTTAATCAAGGGCGGCGGGCACGCCATGGCGGCGGGATTTCAAGTCCGGCGCGATGATGTGGCGGCTTTGCAGGAATTTTTGAATGCGCGGATCAAAAGCGGCGATGATGCGGGCGCGCCGGTTTTGCATATCGATGCCGTGGTGTCGCCGCAGGCCTTGTCTTATGATTTGATGGAAAAAATCTCCTTCCTTGCGCCTTTCGGCGCGGGCAACCCGCAGCCGCGTTTTGCGATCGACGGCGTGCAAATCGATTACGCCGAAATTTTAAAGGACAAGCATGTGCGTTGCCGCATCCGCGGCATCGGCGGAATCAGTATCGACGCGGTGTCGTTCCGCTGCGTCGGAACGCCGCTGGGCCAGGCGCTGTTGCAATCCAAAGGCGGCATTATGCGCGTCGCAGGACAGCTCCAAGCCGATAATTATAACGGCCGCCGCAAGGTGAAAATGATCATCGAGGATGTGGGGTAGGGGTGTATTAACTGAAGAATCTATTTATAGGTTCTTTAGTTAATATATCTTCATGCTGCTTAAAAGCATTAGTTAGCGGCTCAACATAAATTCCCTTGAGCGCTTTTTTCATAGGATCTGTAAGATTACTTATAACATTTGAATTTATATCCCAAATATGAAGCTCCAATTCGTGCGATTGGCATGCTTCATCAATAGTTTTATTAATATGTGAGTCACCAAAACTATATCCAATAACCATCAATTTGATCTGACCAGATAGTAACACTTGTTCAAATATATCTAGATACTTCTTCAGTAAAACTGAACCATGTATAAACCCTGTTTTTTCTTCGGATGTACCTATGATTAGGATGTCCTGATTATTCTTGCTATACCAATTTGCCGATCCGTGAAGCTTAATATAATTAACTTGTCCCTTTAGTTGAATATCTTGAATCTCGCTATCTGGCTTAGGATACGTTGTATAATGCTCTAATCTAGAATTATTGAATAAAGCTTCTTGCTTGAAACTATAGCGGTCTGGATTTATGCCTGGACATATAATGGGATAAGATCCTATTCTCCATTTTAAGCGTTCAAGAAATAAATCCTGGTTTAAAGTGAATAAAAAACTGGTTTCATATTGGGAGTCATGTGGTTTATGAAACTTAAACAGAAATTCCATTATCTTCCCCTCATATGGCAGGTCTTCGCGTGGCGCATTATTGGAGCCCCATAAAGGCATTTGTTGGAATTGGTTGAATATATCTTTGATTGCATCTGTCATTAAATTAATTTTATCGGGGAATTCTTTTTTTGCTTCGCTGTATATATCTTCAAAATTCTTATTATTCATTAATTTTAGAATTAAAGCTTTTAGATCTAGATCTTTATTAACCATTGGATAAGAGAAAATATGATTGTTCATTTCTGAGGCAAGCTTCATGCCCCAATTTTTGGTAAAACCAGCGCCAGTTAATAAGACGTATTTACTGAAATTTCCTAAGTCATGTCCCATCTGGAACTCATAAAAGGGCTATTGCGGAATGCCTTGTGGTTGATAGGGGTTCGAAAATATTTATGTCCCCTCGGGGATTGATTCGGGCCTGCTGGCCCTCACCCTTCGGGCTGCTGCCGCAGTCCAAAATTGCTTGCTGCAATTTTGTCGAACCCCTTGGTCGGTATTCGAATGCTCGAAGAAAGGCCAAAATAAAAGGACTCTTAAAAGAGTCCTTTTATTTTGGCGTCCCCACGGGGATTCGAACCCCGGTTACCTCCGTGAAAGGGAGGTGTCCTAGGCCTCTAGACGATGGGGACAGAAGCCAGGCAAGCTTTTTAGCTTGCGGCGGCGGCAAAGGCAAGTGTTTTAGCAAAGCAAAAACAATCGCGCGGGATGCGCCGGGTAATCGCCGGGCGCAGGCCCGCAAGCCTTCGGCCCCGCAATTCCGGGTTTTCGGGGCGCGGGGCGAAGGGCAGGCGAAGTTTTTTTAAGTTTAAGCGCCGAGCGGCTTGAGATTCGCGGCTGCCGGCTTGCCTTTTTGGTTGGTGACTTCGAAGGAAATTTTTTGGCCTTCGTTTAAGCCGCGCAGTCCTGCTTGCTCGACCGCAGAAATGTGAACGAACACGTCTTGCGCGCCGTCATCCGGGGCGATAAAACCGAAACCTTTTTGGGCATTGAACCATTTAACAGTACCGTTTGGCATAGAAGTCTCCGTAGTGAGTAGGGGGTCATATGCGGCTTTGCCTGGAAACCGCTCCCGGCCTGCCGCATGCGAATTTCTATCGCCCAATCAAGTTAATGTCAAGCCGCCCCTATTTAAGGCTATCGCGGGGCGGAAAATATGCTATTTTACGCCGTCTTTCGCGACTTTCCGCGCTTTACCCGATTCACCAAAGGAGATTGCCTTATGATAAGAACTGTATTGATCCCCGCCCTTGCCGCCGCCGCGCTGTTGACGGTATGGGGCAATATCGTGTGGATGTATTCCGGCGTGATGCAAAAGCATTTCCGCCAAGTGCCGATGGAATCCGCGACACAATTTCTGACCAAGCAGCTTTTCCCCGAAAGCGGCATGTATGTTTTACCCTTTGCCGACGACCCGGTGAACGACGCCGCGTTTCAGGAAAATTACCGCAAAGGCCCGCGCGCGCAGATCTTCTATTCCGCCGAAGGCGGCGATCCCACGATGAAGCGCGAATTCATGCTGTATATGGCGCACAACTTTGTCGCCGCGCTTTTGGTGGTGCTGTTGCTGCAAGCGGCGCTGCCGGCCTTGGGCACGGCCAGCGCGCGCTGGTTTTTCGTGTCGACCGTGGGCGCTTTTGCCAGCTGGCGCGTATTGCTGGACGTTATCTGGTTCCCGCAGCCTTTGGATTACCACGCCCATATCCTGTTCACCGATGTGATCGGCTGGATGCTGGTCGGGTTGGTGCTGGCCAAAATGGTAAGGTATAGATAAGCCGATGGTCGATAGTCGATAGGCAATAGGAACTATTTTTCTTTTAAAACGCCTATCGACTATCTTTAACCCCTTGAATTCCCGGTAAAAGCCCTGTATAACACGGCCTTATGCCCGCCGCCCGCCCATTTCCGCATTCTCATCTTTTAGGCATTCAAGGCCTATCCCCATCCGATATTTCAGCGATTCTCGACAAGGCTGAAACCTATGTCGAACAGAACCGCAGGGCCGACAAAAAAACCAAGCTTTTGCATGGGCGCACCGTGGTCAATCTGTTTTTCGAAGATTCCACAAGAACGCGCACCTCTTTTGAATTGGCGGCAAAGCGCCTTGGCGCCAACGTCATCAACATGGCGGTGGCGCATAGCGCGGTGAAAAAGGGCGAAACCCTGATCGATACGGCGATGACCTTGAACGCGATGCATTTGGACGCGCTGGTTTTGCGCCACCCGGATTCCGGCGCCGCGGAATTGCTGTCGCAAAAAGTCAATTGCGCCGTGATCAACGCCGGCGACGGCATGCATGAACATCCGACCCAGGCGCTTTTGGACGCGATGACGATCCGGCGGCACAAGAAAAAACTGCAAGGCTTGAACGTCGCGATATGCGGCGATATTTTGCACAGCCGCGTGGCGCGCTCGAATATTCTGTTGCTCAACGCCATGGGCGCCTATGTGCGGGTGATCGCGCCTTCGACTCTGCTGCCTAAATCCATCGACCGCATGGGCGTCGAGGTGTTCACCGATATGCGTCAGGGATTAA